>CAZREY010000014.1:0-8118 GCA_964599015.1 uncultured Thiobacillus sp. | reverse complement strand
GCTCTCGAAGGTGGGCACGCCTTCCTGCACCAGCACGTTGGTCACGGCCAGGCCTTCCTTCACCACGGCCATCTTGTTGCGCGCCTTGCGGTTCAGTTCCTTCACGTCGTCGGAGGACTTCACGGTCATGATGCCCATGCCGTAGGTGCCCGCGTCCGCCTTGACGATGACGAAGGGTTCCCGGTCGATGCCGTATTCCCGGTACTTCACCCGGGTCCTGGCCAGCACCTCTTCCACCTTCTGGGCCAGGCAGTCCTCCCCCTTGCGGGCATGGAAGTCCACCTCGCCGCAGTTGGCGTGGTAGGGGTTGATGAGCCAGGGATCGATGCCCACCAGGGCGGCGAAGCCGCGGGCCACCTCGTCGTAGGCGGCGAAGTGCAGGGACTTGCGCCGGGTGGACCAGCCCGCGTGGAGGGGGGGCAGCATGGTTTGGGCCGGATTCAGGCCCTTGAGGATTTCCGGGATGCCGGCGGACAGGTCGTTGTTGAGCAGGATGGCGCAGGGTTCGAAGTCCGGCTCGCCGTTGCGGCCCTTCAGGAGGATGCGGTCCCCTTCCCGGGCGATGGGCTCCAGGGTCAGGCTGCCGCCCTCGGGCAGGTCCAGGGCCAGGGGTCCGTCCAGGTCCGGGATCAGGCTGCCGATGCGCACGGACAGGCCGATCTTGCGCACGATGTCCGCCAGGGTGGCCACGTTCTGCAGGTAGAACATGTTGCGGGTGTGGTTCTCCGGGATCAGCAGGAAGCGCTTGGCGGAGACGCACATCTTCTCCACCGCCACCTGGGCGGCCTGGAGGGACAGGGGCAGGAAATCCGGGTTCAGGTTGTTGAAGCCGCCGGGGAACAGGTTGGCGTCCACCGGGGCCAGCTTGAAGCCCGCGTTGCGCAGGTCCACGGAGGTGTAGAAGGGGGCGGGATGCTCCAGCCACTGCTTGCGGAACCAGTGCTCGATGTCCGGCTGGGCGTCGATGACGTGGCGCTCGATGTCCAGCAGGGGGCCGGTGAGGGCGGTGGTGAGGTGGGGGACCATGGCGGATGGGCGTCGGTTGCAGGCTGACAGTTTAGTGCTTTGTCGGGGCAACGGGTTTCCCGGCCGGGCGGCCTCCCCATGGCCAGAGGGCCATGGGGAGGCCGTCAATGTACAGGGGGTCCTGCTTCTCCGGCGGGGCGGTAGGTGCGGTCGATGTAGTGGCCCAGGCTGCTTTCGCTGGCCACGGCCACGTCCACGTGCCAGCCCAGGTCGTCGCGGATTTCCTGGTAGGCGAACAGGTCCGTGGGATCGGCCATGGCCACCAGGAAGGCGTCCGGGCGGTTTTCCACCACCACGGCGCGGAAGCGCCGGGCAAGGCGTTCCGGCAGGAGGCGGGCCAATTCCGGGTCGGCATGGACCTGACCCAGGTCCACCAGGGGAACTTGCAGCTGGTAAGCCAGGGCCGCGGAGACTTCATCGTCGCTGGCGAAGCCGTTTTCCGCCAGCACCCGCCCCAGCTTGCGGCCGGACCGACGCTGTTTCTCCAGGGCCTCCGCCAACTGGTCCTGGGAGATCAGCCCCTGCTGCATCAGCAGATCTCCCAGACGGGTCTTCTCGTGTCTCGCCATGCGTTTCTCCACGGGTGGCGCGAACCGCGCATTTCGGGCCTGGCATCGGGACGGCGGCCGGGCTTCCGGCGCGGACTTCCGGCCCATTCCCGCGTAAATTATCGGGGAAAGCCCTATCCCACAAGGGGAGCCATGTCCGAGCCTTTCCTGGAAATCGTGCTGTTCCAGCCGGAAATACCGCCCAACACCGGAAATGTGATCCGTCTCACAGCGAACACCGGCTGCCGCCTGCACCTGGTGAAGCCCCTGGGGTTCGGCCTGGATGACAAGCAGCTGCGGCGCGCGGGCCTGGACTACCACGAATACGCCAACCTCCGGGTCCACGAAGACTGGCATGCCCTGGGCGCGGCCCTGGGGGGGCGGCGCTTTTTCGCCTTCAGCACCCGGGCGGCGGGACTTTTCGCCCAGGCCCGTTTCCAGCCGGGGGATGTGCTGGTGTTCGGGCCGGAGACCCGGGGGCTGCCGGAAGGCGTGCTGGCCGATATTCCGCCGGACCGGCGCCTGCGCCTGCCCATGCGTCCCGGCCAGCGCAGCCTGAACCTGTCCAACGCCGTGGCCGTGGCGGTGTACGAGGCCTGGCGGCAGCACGGCTTTCCCGGCGGGGGCTAAAGAGATCGGGGGCCTCGCCGATATCCATCGGTACGCCCCCCGCCTATTCGCCATGAGCCCTTCCGACTTGCTGGAATCCTGGCTGCGCCGCAGCCGACTGCCCACGGGCGTGCTCATGGGCATGGCCCTGTTGTTGGGCGTCCTGGCCACGGGCATCAACGCCTTCATCCAGTACCGGCAGATCAACGCCCATCACCAGGCGCGTTTCCAGACCCAGGCCAACGTTGCCCTGGAACAGGCCGGCGAGCGGCTGCAAAGCGATATCGCCCTGCTCCAGGGCGTGGTGGCCCTGTTTGACGCCTCCACTGCCGTGGAGCGGGAGGATTTTCGTGCCTACATCCTGGCCCTGGGATTGGCGGAAAACTTCCCCGGGGTCACGGCGGTGGGTTACCTGCCCCATGTGGCGCACCGGGACCTGCCGGGACTGACGGCCCGCGCCGAGCGGGAAGGCCTGGGGGGCTATGGGGTGCGGCCCTGGTCCGGGGCAACGCCGGGGGGGCCGTTCCATGCGCCCGTGTGGTACGCGGAACCCTTTTCCGGCGACAACATGCGTCTGCTGGGCAAGGACTTCATGACGGCCCCGGTGTTGGCCGAAGCCCTGGAGGCGGCCCGGCGGAGCGGCCAGGTCGCCATGAGCGGCCCGGTCAGGCTGACGGCGGCGGAGGACGATGCCCTTCCGCCCGCCGTCATGCTCATCTACCCCGTCTATCAGCGAGGACAGGCGCGCTTCACGGAGGCGCAGCGCCGGCAGGCCGTCAGGGGTTACGTCTTCGTGGCCCTGCGGGTGTCCGACCTGCTCGCGGGCATGGGCGCGGAGCTGGGCGTCGACCTGGAGGTGTTCGATGGGCAAGGCATCCGGCCCGAGAACATGCTGTTCGATACCGACCGGCACCGGCTTGTCGGCGGTTCTTATCCAGGACGTTTCGCCGAGCGCGCCGAAACCCGGGTCATCGCCCAGCGCCCCTGGACCTGGTACCTGGGTTCCCTGCCTTCCTTCGAGGCCGGCATCGACTACCGGGTGGTCTACCTGTTGGTGGGGGGCGGGGGACTGACCACCGGCCTGGTGGCCCTGCTGATCGGCTACCTGGGCAGCCGGCGCAAGCTGGCGGAGCAGCGGGCGCGGGCCATGACCGAGCGCCTGCGGGAGCGCAACCAGGCCCTCACGGACACCATCAACGAGCTGGAATACCAGAAGTCCGTGCTGGACAACCATGCCATCGTCAGCATCACCGACTACCGGGGCGACATCACCTATGTGAACGACAGGTTCTGCGAGATCTCCGGCTACAGGCGGGAGGAGCTCCTGGGCCGGAACCACCGCATCATCAAGTCCGCGCGCCACCCCAAGGCGTTCTACGACCTGATGTGGTCCACCATCGCCAGCGGCGATATCTGGCAGGGCGAGCTGTGCAACCTCACCAGGGACGGCCGGGAATACTGGGTGAAAACCACCATCGTGCCCTTCGTGGACGAAAACGGCGTGCCGGAGCGCTTCGTGTCCGCGCGCACGGACATCACCGCCCTGAAGAAGGCCCAGGAGGAATTGCGGCAGCACCGGGACAACCTGCACGAACTGGTGGAGGCGCGCACCAGGGAGGCGATCCTGGCCAAGGAGCAGGCGGAGGCCGCCTACCAGACCAAGTCCCAGTTCCTGGCCAACATGTCCCACGAGCTGCGCACCCCCATCCATGCCGTGCTGTCCTACTCGGAACTGGGGGAGTCCAAGGCCGACCGGGAGGACTTCAGCGGCGACAAGGCGCGCAACTACTTCCATCGCATCCACCAGAGCGGCCAGCGCCTGCTGGGGCTGATCAACGACCTGCTGGACCTGTCCAAGATGGAGGCCGGGCGCATGCGCTACGAAATGCGCCCGGCGGAGATGGGTGAGGTCTTCCGCCGCGTGGGGGACGACCTGTCCGGCCTGCTGGTGGCGAAGGGGGTCCAGCTGGAACTGGCCCGCTGCCCGCCCCAGTCCCGGGCCGTGTTCGACCCCGTGCGCCTGGAGCAGGTGGTGATCAACCTGCTGTCCAACGCCATCCGCTTCAGCCCGGAAGGGGGCGTCATCCACATCGCCTGCGAGACCATCGAGATTCCCGGCCGCCGCGCCGGCGACCCCGCCGGCCCCGGCCTGCGGGTCAGCGTCAGCGACCAGGGGCCCGGCATCCCCCCGGCTGAACGGGAGAGCGTGTTCGACAAGTTTGTCCAGGCCAGCCACAGCCGCAACGGCGCCGGCGGCACGGGCCTGGGCCTGGCCATCTGCCGCGAGATCATCAACGCCCACCGGGGCCGCATCTGGGCGGAGAACGCTGCCGAAGGCGGTGCGCGCCTGGTGTTCGAGTTCCCCGCCGATCTGCCCGCATCCCTGCCCGCATCCGCCAGCGCCTGACTTGCTTTACCGGCGGGCGCGCCCATATTCAGGTTTTCCCCGCCGGAGCCCCCCCATGAGCGCCCTGGAAACTTTCGAAAAGATGCTGGCCCAAGGCAGGGACAGCGCCATGCTGCGCTTTTCCCTGGGCAACGAATGCCACAAGGCGGGCCGGCTGGAAGACGCCATCGCCCATCTGCACGCCGCCCTGGTCCTCGATCCCCGCTATTCCGCCGCCTGGAAGCTGCTGGGCAAGGCCCAGGCCGAGGCCGGACGGAGCCAGGAGGCCCTGGACACCTATCGCCGGGGCATCGCCGCCGCCCAGGAAAAGGGCGACCTCCAGGCCGTCAAGGAGATGCAGGTGTTCGCCCGGCGGCTGGAGAAGCAGCTCAACCCGCCCGAGGCCGGGTGACGCCCCACCCCCCCCTGGGCTACCATCCCCACCAATCCCCATGTCTTGAAATCAGGAGCACTCACATGGCACGCATGGTCAACTGCGTCAAACTGGGCCGCGAGGCCGAAGGTCTGGACTTCCCCCCCCTGCCCGGCGAGCTGGGCAAGCGGGTGTTCGAGAACATCTCCAAGGAAGCCTGGCAGGGCTGGATCAAGCTCCAGACCATGATCATCAACGAGAACCGCCTCAACCTGGCGGACGCCCAGCACCGCAAGTACCTGATGGAACAGGCGGAAAAATATTTCTTCGGCGAAGGCGTGGGCGCCCCCGAAGGCTTCCGCCCCCACTGACCCCGACCGTTCGCCCTGAGCCTGTCGAAGGGCATTGCTTGATAACGGGTTGGGCTGCGACAGGGCTTTCCTGAGCGCAGTCGAAGGACTCAGCCCGAACGGCCACCCCACCGAGCCTATCGTGAACGAAGACAAACAGACCCCAGGCCAGACCCATTTCGGCTTCAAGACCGTCGCCGAAGGCGAAAAAGCCCGCAAGGTGGCCGAAGTGTTCCACTCCGTGGCCGACCGCTACGACGTGATGAACGACCTCATGTCCGCCGGCCTGCACCGGGTGTGGAAGCACTTCCTGGCCCAGCAGGCCCGCCTCAAGCCCGGCGCCCGGGTGCTGGACATCGCCGGCGGCACCGGCGACATCGCCCGCCTGCTGGCCAGGGAGACGGGCCCCACCGGCGAGGTCTGGCTCACGGACATCAACGGCTCCATGCTGGGCGTGGGCCGGGACCGCATGCTGGACCAGGGCCTCATGCTGCCCGTGGCCCAGTGCGACGCGGAGAAGCTGCCCTTCCCCGGCGACTACTTCGACCTGGTCACCGTGGCCTTCGGCCTGCGCAACATGACCCACAAGGATGCGGCCCTGGCGGAGATGCGCCGGGTGCTCAAGCCCGGCGGCAAGCTCATGGTGCTGGAGTTCTCCAAGGTGTGGAAACCCCTGGCGCCCCTGTACGACCTGTATTCCTTCCAGCTCCTGCCCCGCATGGGCGAGGTGGTGGCCAAGGACTCGGAGAGCTACCGCTACCTGGCGGAATCCATCCGCATGCACCCGGACCAGGAGACCCTGAAGGGCATGATGGAAGACGTGGGCTTCGCTCGGGTGGACTACTTCAACTTGAGCATGGGCGTGGTGGCCCTGCACGTGGGCTACAAGGTTTAAACCCAACCCACTTTGGGTAATGTTGGTAGCTCAGTACAAACGGTTCCTACGCACTGAGCCATGCCAGATTTGATAACCACACACACGGAATACACCACATTCACGCACCGTGTGTTGTGGGAATGCGTGCAGAGGCAAATCGAGCGAGCCAAAGAAAAACCTGAGGGGTCTTGGTACTTTTGGCTCTCTGCCATGACGATGGGCTACATGGTGTTTGAGGCCTATCTAAATTATGTCGGCGATGAGCTAATGCCCCATGTTTGGTGTGATGAGAGAACTTTCTTTTCTAGACCGCCATATAAAGGATCTTTGGGAAAACTAACTTTTCTCCTTGAGAAACAAGGTATTCCGTATCCGGACAAAAATCAGCGGCCATTCGCTAGCGTGTTTGTCCTGAAGTCAATTCGCGATGAAATTGCACATGCGAGGCCGCACCGGATAACAGAGTCAGTTACTCACCCATCTGATGTCATCGCACCGTTTACAAAGCAGTGGTTAGAGAACAGAGTCAATGAAAGAGAGGCTACCCGGTTGCTTACCGATCTCGAACTGTTCCTAGAGACAATCAACTCTGCATTACGTAGCAGAGTAAGCGCTGCTGCATTAGCGTCTTCAGCTCTAAAAGGGTCGATGGGCTTCGGGATTGGCCACACATCACTTGCTGAATAGCAATGGCTCAGCAGCCTAGCTGTGCCTGTAAGTTATTTCTTCTTTGCCCTGGGATGGGCCTGGTCATACACCTTGGCCAAATGCTGGAAATCCAGGTGCGTATAGACCTGGGTCGTTGAAAGACTGGCATGGCCCAGCATCTCCTGCACGGCGCGCAAATCCCCGGAGGACTGCAACACATGGCTGGCAAAGGAATGCCGCAGGGCGTGGGGATGCACGTGGGCGCTGACGCCATGGCGCAGGGCCAATTTCTTCAGGGCCTGGGTGAGCACGCCGGGGGCGATGCGCTCTCCCCGGGCGCCCACGAACAGGGCCGGGGTGTCCCGGGCCACGGTATCCCGCACCGCCAGCCAGCGCTCCAGGGCCGCCAGGGCCCGGGTGCCCACGGGCACGATGCGGGCCTTGCTGCCTTTGCCCACCACGCTGACTTCCGCCTCCTTCCTGTCCACCTGGCCCAGGTCCAGGCCGATGAGCTCCGCCCGGCGCAGGCCGGAGGAGTACATGAGCTCGAACATGGCCGTGTCCCGGCGGGACCACACCGTATCTTCGGGTTCGGGCTCCAGCAGGCGGGCCATCTCGTCCACGGACAGGGCATTGGGAAGGCGCTTGTCCCCCTTGGGCGGGCGCAGGCCCAGGCAGGGGTTGGCGGAAATTTGATCCTGGCGGGCCAGCCAGTTGAAGAAGCTGCGCCAGGCGGACAGGGTGCGGGCCAGGGTTTTCGGGGCCGAGCCCTGGGCGTGGAGGCCCGCCAGGGCCCGGCGGATGTGGTGGCTGGTGAGGCCGGCGGGGTCCGCCTCGCCCACCCGCTCCAACAGGTGGCCCAGGTCGAAGGCGTAGGTGGTGACTGTGGCGGGGCTGTAGCTGCGGGCCCGCAGGTTCAGGAGGAAGGCGTCGATGGCGGCGCTGAGTTTCCCTATGTCGTCAGCCATGCCATTCCCCCCTTTGCAAAAGGGGGGCAGGGGGGATTCGAGTGTCAGTGGGGGTGGGTGCGGTAGGAATCCCCCCCAACCCCCCTTTTGCAAAGGGGGGGGCCCATGCGACAGCCCCCGTGGGCATGGCTAGAGGAAGCGGCTGATGGCCGCGCCGGAAAGCTGGGCCAGCCAGGCCAGGTAGAGGGTGCCCATCTCCGGGTAGAAGCGCTTGGCGTCCTCCGAGGCAAGCACCAGCAGGCCGTTCAGGTTGTCCTCCCGCAGGGGGGCGATGGCGAAGGACTTCTGGTGGGGGCCGGCGGCGTCGAACCAGGCGCGGATCTCCTCCGGCAC
>CAZREY010000013.1:12107-17431 GCA_964599015.1 uncultured Thiobacillus sp. | reverse complement strand
CGAGAATAACACCCCCCCCTGGCCCCCTCTAATCAGACTTATTTCTTTGTAAATAAATTTTTTTTGGGGATGCCGCTGTCCGGATAGCGGAGCCGGGAGGGTGGAGGCAGCGGGGGTGGGAAGCTAGAATGCCCGCTATTTCCGGATAGTGGAGTCCATATGCGCAAGCTTGTCGGGGTGGTGCTGGTGTCGATATGGGTGCTGACCGGCTGTGCCGGCCAGCAGATTCAGCGCAAGGACGGCACCACCTCGGAACGGGAGTTCTCGGTGGCGAACCTGGCCAAGTCCGATGTGGACATGATCAGCGAGCTGACCCAGCGGGAAGTCATAAAAAGCCTCAAGGTCGTCACCGAGAAGCTCTACAAGCGCAATCCCCAGGAATACAAGAAAGCGGGACTGGAGTCCGTGGAGGCCGCCATGGCCCGCATCTTCGAGCATCTGGACTAGGGCAAGGGCTCGCCCATTGCCCTCATGAACTGGCAGGACAACTTCGGCGTGGCCTTCCAGGATGCCTACAACGGCGACAGGGTATTCGCCTTCATGGCGGCCCTGACCGGCATGGTGATGGCTTCCTATGACCATAAAACGGCCTTTTACCTGACCGACCGGCTGGAACCCCAGAAGCTCTATAACTCCGCCCGCAATATAGAAGTGGCGGTGTGGAAGCTGTCCAATGCCAAGCTGGCCAGCGGCAACAGGGTGCTGGTGACCAACAGCATCGACGGGGACGTGCAGAACCTGAGCTTCGAGCGGGAGTTCGGAAAGATGATTGCCCAGCAGGACATGCTGGCCCTGATCATCGAGGATCGCAGCAACCGGACCATCACCCGGGCCATCCAGAACGCGGCCGCCTTCCGCTTCCTGCCCATCTGATTCATGTAAAGGAGTATTCGTCATGGCCATGGACGTCATCGACTACGACATCTTCGGCGACGACATGCAGTACGTGGAGGTGGAACTGGACCCGGGCGAAGCGGCCGTGGGGGAAGCGGGCATGATGATGTTCATGCAGGACGGCATCGAGATGGAGACCGTTTTCGGCGACGGTTCAGCCTCCCGGTCCGGTTTTCTCGACAAGCTGATGGGGGCCGGGAAACGCCTGCTCACCGGCGAATCCCTGTTCACCACCATCTACGCTAATGTTTCCCGAAGCAAACGGCGCGTGGCCTTCTCGGCGCCGTACCCGGGCAAGATCATTCCCGTGGACCTGACCCAGATCGGTGGCACCCTGATCTGCCAGAAGGACTCCTTCCTCTGCGCCGCCAAGGGCGTGAGCCTGGGGATCGCCTTCCAGCAGCGCCTGGGGACCGGTTTCTTCGGTGGCGAGGGTTTCATCCTGCAAAAACTGGAAGGGGATGGCATGGTGTTTTTCCATGCGGGCGGCACCATCGCGGAAAAGAACCTGGCGCCTGGCGAGACCATCCGGGTGGATACGGGCTGCATCGCGGCCATGCAGCCCTCCGTGGATTTCGACATCCAGTACGTGGGCAAGCTCAAAACCGCCCTGTTCGGTGGCGAGGGCCTATTCTTCGCACGACTTACGGGGCCCGGCAGGGTGTGGCTGCAGACCTTGCCCTTCTCCCGCCTGGCCAACCGCATCATCGCCGCCGCACCCCAGACGGGCGGACGTCAGACGGGTGAAGGCTCCGTCCTGGGCGGCCTGTTTGACGGGGACAACAGTTAGGTCCGGACATGCCGGTGTCATGTTCCGCGATTATGCTGTCGGAGTTTGACATGACAACCCAGGAAACCATGGATTTGATCTTTTGGCGCCATGCCGATGCCCAGGATGGCAGCCCCGATCTGGGCCGTCCCCTTACCGCCAAGGGCCGGGTCCAGGCCCAGAAGGTGGCGGCCTGGTTGAACCGGAGTGTGCCGCAGGAGGCGCGCATCCTGGTCAGTCCCGCACTCCGGGCCATACAGACCGCCGACGCCCTGGAACGGAAATATGAGATTGTTCCGGACATCGCACCTGGAGAGGATGCCACCCACATCCTGAATGCAGCGGGCTGGCCCGATGCCAAGGGTACGGTGCTGGTGGTCGGGCACCAGCCCTCCCTGGGGGAGGCGATCAGCCTGTTGCTGTTCGGGGAGGCCCGGGGCATGAGCATCAAGAAGGGCGGGGTGGTCTGGCTGACCAACCGGGTGCGTGGCGACCTGCCTCAGACGGTGCTCAAGGCGGCCATGACGCCGGAACTGCTGTAGGGCTCTGCCGGGGGGGCTTAATCCAGCCCCAATTGCTCCACCCAGGCCAAGGCTTGCAAATGGGCCTCGCTGACCTGGTCCGGAGAGAGCATGAGGGACAGGGTGAGGTCTTCCAGGCGTGCCGCATCGCCGCTTTCCACGGCCTCGGTCAATGCCAGGAAGGGTCCGTACAAGCCGCTGCGGTCCATCAGCGCATCGGCGATCTTTTCCGGAATCACCAGGCGTTCAAGGACCTGCTCCATGGTCATTTCAAGCATGGCCGGCAATAGGGAGAACACCCCGACGATGAACAGGTTGTCCTGGTCGCCGCGGGGGAGTTCCGTCTTGCCCAGCAATTCGCACAGACGGCCGCGGGTGATGGCGGTGCGGGCCTGGGCGGGGGAGGTGGCGTTGGAGCCGGCCGTCACCAGGAGCAGGGTCAGCCAGCGGTAAAGGGGCTGCATGCCCAGGATGCTGACTGCATGGCGGATGGACTGGACCTCGCAGGAAAGGCCGAACCCCGCCGAGTTGATGTAGCGCATGAGTTTGAAGGTGAGGGCCACATCCTTCTTGAACAGGGCTTCCAGTTCCTTCACATCCGCGCCTTGGCGCACCTTCTCCAAGAGCTGTAGCACCGTGGCGTGGACGGGGTTGATGACGCGTTCCACCAGTGTTTCCGGGTGCGCGAAGTAATAGCCCTGGAAGAAGTCGAAGCCCAGATCGCGGCAGTGATTGAATTGCTCCAGGGTCTCGACCTTCTCGGCCACGAGCTTGGTGGGGTAACGACGGATCTCCTTGACCAGTTTGGCCAGTTCCGCCGGGGTATGGGCCAATACGTCCAGCTTGACGTAATCCGCCAGGGGCAGGAGGGGTTCGGATTCCGGCAGGTAATGGAAGTCGTCCAGGGCGAAACGGTAGCCTTCCTGCTTGAGTTCCTTGAGGCGGGCAAGGATTTCGTCCGTGACCTTGACTGTCTCAAGCACCTCGATCACCACGTTGTCCTTGGGGAGCAGGGAGGAGAAACTGGACATCAACATGGGCACTTCCATGTTGATGAAGGCCTGCTTGCCCTTCAGCAGCCAATCCGTGCCCATGTTGCACAGGGCATTGGCGATGACGGTGATGCCGGCGTCCACGTCCGAGTCAAAGCGCGCGCTTTGGGCATGGGCCGAGTGGCGGAACAACAGCTCGTAAGCAATGATGGAATGCCCGGTGTTCAGGATGGGTTGCCGGGCGATGAAGGCGTTGTTGCTCATAAAAACCTTATAAATCAGCCATGCGCGAACAGGCTATTGGGGGTGTCCGTTTGCATGTCGGTCAGCAGTTCTTCCATGTCCAGGACCAGCACGATGGAGCCGTCTCCGGAAAGAGTGGCGCCGGCGATGCCCTTGGGCTTGATATCGGAGAGGGGCTTGATCACCACGTCGTCCCGGCCCACAAAACCGTCCACGGCCAGGATGAAGGTGGAATCCGAGGCATGCATCAGCACGCCGAATGCGGGTGATTTCTGGGCTTCCCAGCCGATCAGCCGTGCCAGGCTGCGAATCGGCAGCACCTCGTCGCGGACCACCATGGTGGCGCGGCCGGAAACACGTTGGATTTCCTGCTGCTTGATGGGGATGATCTCCCGCACCATGGACAAGGGCACGGCAAAGGACTGGTTGTTCAGACGCACCACCAGCACTGGCAGGATGGCCAGGGTAAGGGGGAGGGAGATGGTGAACGTGGAACCCTGGCCAGGCAAGGACAGCACGTCGATTTTGCCGTTCAGCTTGGTGATGTTGGTCTTCACCACATCCATGCCCACGCCGCGCCCCGAAACGCTGGAGATTTCATCCTTGGTGGAGAAGCCCGGCATGAAGACCAGATGCAGGCTCTGGCGGTCGTCCAGGCTGTTGGCGGTTTCCTGGTCGATCAGCCCCTTCTGGATGGCCTTGTTGCGGATGACGTCGGGGCGCATGCCCTTGCCGTCGTCGGAAATCTCGATATAGATATGGTCGCCTACCTGGCTGGCGGAGAGGGTGACGATGGCCTTTGGCGGCTTGTTGGCGGCCTGGCGTTCCTCCGGGGACTCCACGCCGTGGTCCACGGCATTGCGAACCAGGTGGACCAGGGGGTCGTTCAGGTCCTCGATCATGGTCTTGTCCAGCTCGGTTTCCTCGCCGGACAGCACCAGTTCCACATCCTTGCCCAGCTGGCGGGCCAGATCCCGCGCCAGGCGGGGGTATTTCTGGAACAGGCGGCCGATGGGCTGCATGCGGGTCTTCATGACCGCGTTCTGCAGGTCGGATACCAATAAATCCAACTGGCTGACCGCCACATCCAGGCTCTTCAGGGTTTCCTGGTCCGTCTTGCCGTGCAGAATCTGGCTCTTGAGGTTGGCGATGCGGTTCTTGGTCAGGCCGATTTCGCCGGAGAGGTTGAGTACCTGATCCAGGCGCGCCGTGTCGACACGAATGGTGGTCTCTTTTTGCAGGTTTTGCGGCGGGGGCGTGCCCGCCGCCATGGAACGCACGGCAGGGGGAGGGGTATCCTGGAGCGGCGCGGCGCGCGGGACGGGGGCGGCCTGGGGAACGGCCGCCACGGAAGAGACGGCCTCGGACACCGCCTTGGCCACTTCCATGGTGGGCGAGGCGGTTTGCGCCGCGGCGGGGATGGGGGCGCCAGTCAGGGCCGCGTGCAGGACATCCCAGTTGATGTCATCGCCTCCTGTCTGGGCTTGGCTCATGGCCGGTTCAGGCGTGTTCGCGGTTGCGGGGGCAGGTGAAGGGACCGATGCAACCGCCTTGCCGGACAGGGCGGCCTCCAGGTTCGCCAGCAAGCCCGCGTCCGCGGCGCCCGGCTGCACGCTCTGGGCGAGTTCGCCAAACATGTGCCGCACGGTGCCCGTGGCGGCGAGGATGGTATCCATCAGTTCCGGGTTCAGGGCCAGTTCGCCGTTGCGGAGTTTGTCGAACAGGTTTTCCGTGCGGTGGCACAGGGCCACCAGATGTTCCACGTTCAGGAAGCCCGCGCCACCCTTGATGGTGTGAAATCCCCTGAAGATGTCGTTGAGCAGGTCCTTGTCGGCGGGCCGTTTTTCCAGTTCCACCAGCTTGTTGTCGACCTGGGACAGCAACTCCCCCGCTTCCAGCAGGAAG
>CAZREY010000013.1:0-12097 GCA_964599015.1 uncultured Thiobacillus sp. | reverse complement strand
CTTCCATTCCGGCGAAATCACTCATTGTCGTCTCCTTCTGGGGGGCGGGAGGGCGGTGGCGGAGCTGGAATGCTCAAGCCGCGATCGCCCGTGGCGCCACTATCCGTTCACCGTCAAAAACCCAAGCTTTCGAGCAGGTCATCCACTTGGGCTTGGCTGGTTACCACATCGTTGCGGCCGGCGGCATTGATGACGGGGCCATTGAGCAGTCCAGGTGCGACGGACTGCCGTTTCTCCTGGGGCGTCGTCTCGATCAGTAGCCCCAACAGCTGGTTTTCCAATTGCTGGGCAGCCTCCAGGATTTTCTTGATGACCTGACCCGTCAGGTCCTGGAAATCCTGGGCCATGATGATTTCCATGAGCTGGGCATTGGTGGAGGCGGTCTGCTGGGGGACCTGGGCCAGGTAGTTGCGGGTGTCCTGCACCAGAGACTTGAATTCGTTGACACCCAGTTGTTTGCTGAACAGTTTGTCCCATTGGCCCGACAAGGCCTGGGCGGTGTTGCCCAACTGCTCTTGGATCGGCTGGGCGTTCTCCGCGGCATTCAGGGTCCGCTCCGCCGCCTGGGCCGTCATGGAGGCGATGTAATTGAGGCGGTCCCGGTTGTCCGGCAGGTCACTGGCCACCTTCTCCAGGGTCTTGTCCAGCCCCAGTTCCCGCAACAGGTTGTGCAGACCACGGGTCATGTGCCCTATCTGGGAGAAGATTCGCTCCGGACAGACGCCTTCCTCGCCTTGTGTGCCCATTTCCTCATGGCTGACAGCCACGGCGATGCTGTCGAACAGGGATTCCAGTTCAGGCGTGTCTTCGCCTGTCTTCTCCGCTGCTTTGCTCGGTACTGGCGCAGAGGCCTCGGCAATGCTGTCGAACAGGGCTTCCAGTTCGGGGGAGTCGGCGCTCATTGCTGTTCCTTGTTCAATTCAATGGCCCATGCGGCATCGGTTATATGCCGTATTTTTCGAAGATCTTGCCCATCTTCTCTTCGAGGGTGGCGGCCGTGAAGGGTTTTACGATATAGCCCGAGGCGCCGCTCTGGGCCGCTTCGACGATGTTTTCTTTTTTCGCTTCGGCGGTGATCATGAGCACGGGCAGGTGTTTCAGGCCGGCATCGGCACGAATGGCCTTGAGCAATTCAATGCCGGTCATGTTGGGCATGTTCCAGTCCGTGACCACGAACTGGAAATTGCCGCCATGGAGTTTCTGCAAGGCGGCCACGCCATCCTCGGCTTCATCCACGTTGGTGTAACCCAATTCCTTTAACAGGTTGCGCACGATTCTGCGCATGGTGGAAAAGTCATCCACCACCAGGAATTTCAAGTTTTTGTCGGCCATTGCGTCCTCTCAATACCTTTTGTCCATGCATGCGTGAGGCATATTGCAGGGCATTTTATCGCGGTGGCCTATCGTTTGAGGAAGGCCAGCAATGTCTCGGCCAGAACGGCAGGGTCGAATTTGGCCACATAGGCGTCCACGCCCACTTTCTGCCCCATGGTGCGGTTGGCCTCGGACGAGAGCGAGGAATGCATGATGACCGGGATGCCACTGAATCTCTGGTCGGATTTGATGTTCTTGGTAAGCACGTAGCCGTCCATCTCGGGCATTTCCGCGTCCACCAGGATCAGTTGGATCGAATTCTTCACGGCGTTGCGTTCCGAGGAAGAGCGGTCCGCCATGTTGAGCAGTTTTTCCCAGGCCTCCCGGCCGTCGTTGGCCTGGATGTATTTCACCCCCAACTGGTCGAGCACGGACATGATTTCCTTGCGTGCCACCGAGGAGTCGTCCGCGAAAAAGACCGTGACCTCGCGCGTCATGTCCACCTTGGGCAACGGCGGCATGGCCTTTTCACCGAGCACTTCCACCAGGACCCGTTCCACATCCAGAATGGAAACCAGTCGGCCGTCATCAAGCTCGGTGATGGCGGTGATCATGCCGTCCTGGCCCGCCAGGTTGTTCTCGGGCGGTTTTACCTTGTCCCAGTCCACGCGAATGATGCGGTCCACATCCTGCACCAGGAAACCCTGGGTGTGGCGGGAGAATTCCGTGACAATCAGCGTTTCGCCTATTCCGGCGGGGGCCCCTCCCAGCTTGATGAATCTGGCCAGGGAAATCACCGGGATGATGCTGCCCCGGAGGGAGATGACGCCCTCCACGCCAGCAGGCATGTTGGGCGTGAGGGTGATGGGTGGCGTGGGGGAGACTTCGCGGACCTTGAAGACGTTGATGCCGAAGGTTTCATGGGTGCCCAGTGAAAAAAGGAGCAATTCCATCTTGTTGGAGCCGGCGAGTTTGGTCCGGGCATCCACGGCCTCCAGGAGCTTGGCCGGTTCCAAAGGATTCATGGGCGCTTTCTCCGATTACTTGAGCAGACGGTTGAGAACTTCAGCCAAGCGATGAGGCTCGAATTTCGGTACGTATTCATCCACCCCCACCGAGAATCCCAATTGTTTGTTGGCATCGGATGAAAGGGAGGAGTGCATGAGCACGGGGATGCCGGCGAAGCGGGGATCGCCCTTGATGTTCTTGGTCAGCACATAGCCGTCCATTTCCGGCATTTCCACATCGGTAAGGACCAAATGCACTATTTCCGAGACCGGGCGGCCGGCGATCTCGGCTTGGGCGGCGATCTTTTGCAATTCGTCCCATGCTTGGCGGCCGTTGATGGAGGGTATGCCATGGACCCCCAAGGCCTCCAGGGTGCGCTCGACCTGTTTGCGCGCCACGGAAGAGTCGTCGGCATAGAAAACCGTGCGGTTTGTCTTCTCCAGGGGCTCCAGGCTCGCAAACAGGTGGCTGTCGTCTTCCTGGGAGGTGTCGGCGAGGATCTTTTCCACGTCCAGCATCATGACTAGGCGGCCGTCATGCAACTCGGTGACCGCTGTAACCAAGCCGCCCATGCGGGCCACCAGCATGCTGGGAGGGACCTTCATCTCGGCCCAGTCCAAGCGCAATATGGTGTCCACTTCCCCCACCAGAAAGCCTTGGGTGTGACCGTTGTATTCCGTGACGATCATGATGGACGGAGGGGCGTCGGTGGAGATGCCGATGTACTTGGCCAAATCCACCACGGGCACCAGAACGCCCCGCAGGCTGACCATGCCTTCCACCGCGGTGGGCATGTCGGGAGCCCGGGTGATTTCCGGGATGCGCATGACTTCCCGCACCTTGAACACATTGATGCCAAAGGTCTCCTTGCGGCCGGTGTTGGTGTCCGTGCCCAGGGTGAACAGCAGAATTTCCAGCTTGTTTGCTCCGGCAAGCCGGGTGCGGGCATCAATACGTCTCAACAATTCCGACATGGCGGCCTCATGTGCAATGCGTCCAGACTAGACTGGTTTCGGTTTCTTCCGGCTGATCATCGGCCTGGCGTGAAAAAACTTTAGGGCACCAGGGTGAGGTCCCGCCTGGGACGATGGTTTAATATCCCACGTCCATGTTGGTTGATTACGCCATGACCTCGCACCCCACTGATGACGCGGAGCTTAGGCAAGCCTTCGCGTTGTTCAGCGAAACTTCGGAAAAATTGTCCGAGGCCTATTTGGAGCTTCAGTCCCAAGTGGGGCGGCTGACGAGCGAACTGGCTGCCGCCAATGGGGAACTTGCCCGCCGCGAGAGGTTGTCCGCCCTCGGCGAGATGGCGGCCCAGGTGGCCCACCAACTGAGGACGCCCCTGGCGACGGCGTTGCTCTATGCCGGCCACTTGGCTCGCCCACACATCAAGGATGCCGACCGGGTCCGCTTTGCCGAGAGGACCCTGGCCCGTTTGCGTTACCTGGAGCGGTTGATTCAGGACATGCTGCTGTTCGTGAAGGGGGCCCAAGTCTCAGGAGAGGTCTTTTCCCTCTCTCCCTTGCTGGATGAATTGATGCAGACCCTGGAACCCCAGGCCATGCTCAGCGGTGTGTCGTTGACCCTGCAACCCCTGACGGAGACGCTGTTTCTGCAGGGGGACCGACAGGCCATCGCCGGCGCCCTGATCAATCTCCTGGAAAATGCACTCCAAGCCTGTTCACATGGCGGCAAGGTAGGCCTGCATGTGGCGGGACAGGGCAGTCCCTTCGCCGCGTTTTGCGTTGAAGATGATGGGGTAGGCATTCCCGATTCGGCTCGGGATCGGCTGTTCGAGCCCTTCTTCACCACCCGGGGGGAAGGCAGCGGACTGGGCTTGGCCATTGTGCGCCAAGTGGCGGATGCCCATGGCGGTTGGGTGGAATGGGCCCCCAGGGAGGAAGGGGGCAGCCGGTTCACCCTGTATCTGCCGTTCGCGGCCCTGGAACACGCCCATGGCTGAAACCTTGCCTGTTCTGGTGGTGGAGGACGATACCCCGCTGCGGGAGGCCCTGGCCGATACCCTGGAACTGGCGGGCTATTCGGTCATGCCCGCCGCTGATGCCCAGCAGGCCTTGGCTTGGCTGGAAAAGGGGGCGCCGGGCCTGGTGCTGTCGGATGTGCAGATGCCTGGCATGGATGGCCATGCCTTGCTGCGCACCATCAAGGCAAAACGTCCGGAAATTCCCGTATTGATCATGACCGCCTATGGCCAGATTGAGCGGGCGGTGGAGGCCATGCGGGAGGGGGCTTCCGACTATTTGCCCAAACCCTTCGAGCCAGAGCGCCTCTTGGCCGCGGTGGCGCGATATTTCAGACAGGAGGTCGCCTCGGACGACGTGGGAGTCGTGGCCGAGGATTCCGCCACCCTGGCATTGCTGGATCTGGCGCGGCGGGTCGCCGCCACGGATACCACCGTGCTGCTCACCGGCGAATCCGGCGTGGGCAAGGAAGTGTTTGCCCGCTATATCCATCACCATTCCGCCCGGCGGGCGGGGCCGTTCGTGGCGGTCAACTGCGCCGCCATTCCCGAAAGCCTGCTGGAATCCGTCCTGTTCGGCCATGAGAAGGGATCATTTACCGGTGCGGCCTCGGCCCAGCCCGGCAAGTTCGAACAGGCCAACGGTGGCATCCTGATGATGGACGAGGTCGCCGAACTGCCCCTCAATCTGCAGGCGAAGTTGCTGCGTGTCCTGCAGGAACGGGAGGTGGAGCGGGTCGGTGGGCGTCTTCCAATACCCCTGGATGTGCGCGTGATTGCCGCCACCAATCGCGAACTGGCCTCTTGGGTGCGGGAAGGGCGGTTTCGCGAGGATCTGTACTATCGTCTGAACGTATTCCCTCTGGAAATCATGCCGTTGCGGCAAAGGCGCGGGGATATTCCTGCCTTGGTGCGGTATTTTTTGAAGCGCTTCGAAGATGTGATCGGCAGACGTGGCTATATCCTGTCCGACGCGGCCCTGGCTGAATTGACGGTGTATGACTGGCCCGGTAACATCCGCGAGCTATGTAATGTGGTGCAAAGAGCCATGGTCCTGGCGCCGGGGGCCGAAATCGACCCCGAGCATTTGATGTTGCCGCGCCAGGTCATGTCGAGCCACCCACGATCCACCACGTCGCCCCTTGGTGACATGGGCTTGAAGGATGTGGAGCGCGAGACGATTCTGGATACACTGCGTCGCATGAGTGGTTCCAGGCGTCGCACGGCGGAGGCCTTGAACATGAGCGAGAGGACCTTGCGTCACAAGCTCAAGCAGTACCGCGAAGCAGGCTTTCTGGATGGAGATGACCTCCTATAATGGGCTTCAGGAGGTAGGGCGATGAACAATATCGATCAGATGGTCAACCAGTTGCGCGCCGTAGCGGTGCAGGCAGCGGGCGCCTCTGCGCCTCAATCCGCTCAAGCAGCCGGGTCCGGCCAGGATTTCGCGGCTTTATTGAAATCCGCAGTGGACGAGGTCAACAGTGCGCAAATGGACGCCAGGCAGTTGACCCGCCAGTTCGAGGCCGGCGACCCCGACGTCAATCTTCAGGATGTGGTCCTCTCCTTGCAGAAGGCCAGTCTGTCCTTCCAGACCATGGTGCAGGTACGCAATAAACTGGTATCGGCTTACCAGGAAATCATGAATATGCAGGTCTGATCGGGACACGGTTGACGGATGGCCCTTCCGGCGCAGAACCTTCTCACCAACTTTTCCCTACGCTTCAACCAACTGCCCGCCTCCAGAAAAATGGGGTTGGCGGCAGCCGTGGCGGCGGCCGTCGCATTGGTCGTAGGGTTGTTCCTGTGGTCCAGCAGTCCGGATTACCGTGTGCTGTTTTCCAATCTGTCGGAAAAGGATGCAGGTGCGGTAACCGCCGCGCTGCAGCAGATGAACATCCCCTACCAGACCGAGGCGGGGGGTACCTTGCTGGTGCCGTCAAGCCAGGTCTATGACCTGCGCTTCAAACTCGCGGCCCAGGGGTTGCCCAAGGGCGGGTCGGTCGGTTTTGAATTGATGGATTCCGCCAAACTCGGCATGACCCAGTTCCAGGAGCAGGTGACCTACCAGCGGGGGCTGGAGGGGGAATTGTCCCGCACCATCCAGTCCCTGTCGCCTGTGGAGTCCGCCCGGGTCCATCTGGCCATTCCCAAACCCTCAGTGTTCATTCGCGACAAGCAGGCGCCTTCCGCGTCCGTGCTGGTCAACTTGCACCCCGGGCGGGTGCTCGATCCGGGCCAAGTCCAGTCCATTGTGCACCTGGTTTCAAGCAGTGTGCCCGAGCTTTCGCCCAAGCATGTCACGGTGGTGGACCAGGCCGGCAATCTGATGACGGCCAAGAGCGATGCCGGTGCCATCCAGGGTCTGGATGCCGGGCAGTTGGACTACGTGCGGCAGATGGAGACCTATTACTCCCAGCGCATCGAGGCCATCGTTTCCCCCATCGTCGGCCAGGGCAACGTCAAGGCCGAGGTGCGGGCCGATCTGGATTTCTCCCAGTCCGAGGCCACCAGCGAAACCTACAAGCCCAACCCCACGCCGGATGCCCAGGCTATCCGCAGCCAGCAGTCCGTGGAGGACACCAATGGCGCAGCCAACCAGGCTCAGGGTGTGCCCGGCGCCTTGAGCAATCAGCCCCCGGGGCCGGCCACCGCCCCCACAACTGCCCCCGCTGGCGCCAATGCGGGGCCCAATGTGGCAGCGGGGGGACTCGCGGGCGCGGGTGGTTCCAGCCGCAAGGAAAACACAGTCAACTTCGAACTGGACAAGACGATCCGCCACGTCAAGGACTCCGTTGGCCGGGTCAAGCGTCTGTCCGTGGCGGTGGTGGTGAATTATCGGGCGGCGATCCCGGGACCGGAGGGCGAGCCGGGCAAGCCCACGCCCCTGACCGCCCAGGAATTGGAGCAGATCAACAACCTGGTCAAGGAGGCCATGGGCTTCAGCCAGGAGCGGGGCGATACGGTCAACGTGGTGAACGCGGCCTTCACGGAAACCAAGACGGACATGGATATTCCCGTCTGGAAGGACCCGGACAATGTGTCCATGGCCAAGTCCTTGCTGAAAAATCTGGTGGTCTTCGGCCTGGCCTTCTATCTGGTGTTCGGCGTGCTGCGCCCCCTGTTGCGCGACATGCTCAACGCCCCCATCAGCAAGGCGCCGGAAGGGGCTGGGCTCGGCGCCGGCCTGGAGGGTGGCCTGGCGGGCGAGTTGGCTGGGCGAGGCCGGGACGACGGTTATGCCGCCACCCTGACCAAGGTGAAAGACTTCGCCAAGACCAATCCCCAACTCACCGCCGACATCGTCAAGGAATGGATGGGTAAGGAATGAGCGAGCAAAGCATCAAGGAGTGCGCCATCCTGATGCTGGCCTTGGGGCACGAAGAAGCCGCCGAGGTATTCAAGTATCTGGGACCCAAGGAGGTGCAGAAACTGGGCACGGCCATGACCTCCGTGGGCAATGTCAGCCGAGAGCAGATGGAGGTGGTGCTGCGCTCCTTCCATGATGAGACTGAAGGCCGCGTCAGCCTCGGGGATTCCAACGAATATATCCGTTCAGTCCTGAAAAAGGCCCTTGGGGATGACAAGGCGGGGCACCTGATCGACCGCATCCTGCAGGGCAATGAAAGCGCCGGCATCGAAAGCCTGAAGTGGATGGACTCCGCCAGCGTGGCCGAGATGATTCGCAACGAGCATCCCCAGATCATCGCCACCATCATGGTGCACCTGGACCGGGACCACGCCAGCGAGATCCTGAACCTGCTGACAGAGCGGCTGCGCAATGACGTGATGTTGCGCATCGCCACACTGGAAGGGGTGCAGCCCATGGCCATGCGGGAATTGAATGAGGTCCTGACCCAATTGCTGTCCGGTGGCGAAGTCACCAAGAAAAGCTCCTTGGGCGGCATCAAGACCGCAGCCGACATCCTCAACTACATGGGCGGCGCCATCGAGGCTTCGGTGTTGGCCAATATCCGTGAACACGACGCGGACCTGGCCCAAAAGATCCAGGACCAGATGTTCACCTTCGACAATATCAATGACCTGGATGACCGTTCCGTGCAGCTTCTGCTGCGGGAGGTGCAGTCCGAGACCCTGATCATCGCCCTCAAGGGCACCTCCCAGGAACTCAAGGACAAGATATTCAAGAACATGTCCACCCGAGCCGCCGAGGCCCTCAAGGAAGACCTGGAGGCGAAGGGCCCGGTGAGGCTGTCCGAGGTGGAGGCCGAGCAGAAGGAAATCCTCAAGATCGTGCGCAAACTGGTGGACGAGGGCCAGATCGTGCTGGGTGGGAAGGGGGGCGAAGAGGGATTGGTGGAATAATTTCCCTTCCGTACCGCCGAACTCCCAACCCGTCAATCCATGTCCAAAGTCATCCCCAAGGAACAGCTTACCGCCTACCAGCGCTGGGAATTGGCTGCCTTTGAGGAATCCGGATCGGCCTCGGCGCCCGATTCCGAGTTGGTGGGGCAGGCCCCGGAGGGCATGCTGGGCACGGACGAAGAGGGGGGGGCATTGCGCGTGTCCCTGCCGACGGCCGAAGATCTGGAGCGCATCCACCAGGAGGCCTGGCAGGAGGGCTACAGCCTGGGTCTTGAGGAAGGACGCAAGGCCGGTTTCGAGGCGGGGCGGCAGGAGGGGGAAAAGTACTCACGCCAACTGCGTGCCCTGGCGGAAGCACTGGAAACGGACCGCCTGCGCCAGGACGAAGAAGTGGCCCAGGAAGTCCTGGCCCTGGCGGTCACCGTGGCCCAGCAGGTGGTGGGCACCAGCCTGCGCGTCAAACCGGAACTGCTGCTGGCCACCATTCGTGAAGCCTTGCTGTCCTTGCCCTCCCTCAGCGGGCATTACCGGGTCGTGGTCCATCCCGAAAGCGCCCAGGTGGTGCGGGATTGGCTTGCACAGGAACATGGCCATCTGTCCTGGAAGCTGGTGGAAGATGAACAGATGGAGCCCGGTGGGTTCCGGTTCGAGAGTGCGCATAGTGAACTGGACGGTTCCATGAAGGCACGCTGGCGCGAGATCGCGGAATGTCTCGGAGCGAACCCGGAGTGGCTCGACTGAGCCGCGCCGCCAACCTGGTCGGTTATCTGCGGGACTGCCAGGAGGCGGTCACCCAGATCACGCCCTGGCGTACCAGCGGTCGCTTGACCCGGGTGGCGGGCCTGGTCATGGAGGCCTCGGGGCTCAAGCTGGCCACGGGCGTTTCGTGCAGGGTGGTGATGCCCGGGGGGCAGCAAGTGGACGCCGAGGTGGTGGGGTTTTCCGGCGAACGTCTGTTCCTCATGCCTTCCACGGATATCTACGGCCTGGCGCCCGGTGCCCATGTGGAATTGTCCGCTTCCTGCACCTTCGATCCCCCCTTCATCAACAAGCCCTTCATCCGTCGCCGCAGGATCGAGGATCGTATCCGCCAGGTGGCCGTGGGGCCTGAATTGCTGGGACGGGTGATCGACGGGGCCGGCCGTCCGTTGGACCGTCTCGGAGCTGTGGAGGCCTCGCGGCGGATGCCCCTGTACGCGCGGCCCTTCAATCCCATGGAACGGGAACCCATCAAGGACGTGCTGGACGTGGGCGTGAGGGCCATCAATTCCCTGCTGACCGTGGGACGCGGCCAACGCATGGGCCTGTTCGCCGGCAGCGGCGTGGGCAAATCCATGCTGCTGGGCATGATGGCCCGCTATACCGAGGCGGATGTGGTGGTGGTGGGCCTCATCGGCGAACGGGGCCGGGAGGTGAAGGACTTCATCGAGAACATCCTGGGCGAGGAGGGGCTGCGACGCGCCACCGTGGTGGCGGCGCCGGCGGATTCGCCCCCGCTTCTGCGTCTGCACGGCGCCGCCTATGCCACGGCCATCGCCGAATATTTCCGTGACCAGGGCATGCAGGTGCTGTTGATCATGGATTCCCTGACCCGCTATGCCCAGGCCCAGCGGGAGATCGCCCTGGCTGTGGGCGAGCCGCCCGCCACTAAAGGCTACCCCCCCTCGGTATTCGCCAAGATGCCGCAACTGGTGGAACGCGCGGGCAACGGGCGCAAGGGTGGAGGCTCCATCACGGCCTTTTATACCGTGCTCATGGAGGGGGATGATCAACAGGATCCGGTGGCGGATGCCGCACGTGCCATCCTGGATGGACACATCGTGCTGTCACGCCAGTTAGCGGACCAGGGGCATTACCCCGCCATCGATATCGAGGCTTCCATCTCCCGTGCGATCACGGAATTGCTGTCACGCCAGGAGATGGACCGGGTGCGCAGGTTCAAGGCCCTATATGCGCGATACCAGCGCAGCCGTGACCTGATCACCATTGGCGCCTATAGCAAGGGCAACGATCCGCAACTGGACGAAGCCATCGCTTTGTACCCGAGGATGGAACAGTTCCTTGTCCAGGATTTTCTGGACAAGGAAACCTACTCATCCAGCCGGGAACAACTGGAAGAATTGTTGGCAAATCATTAAAGGGGACTGTGTCCTCGGACACGGTCCCATGCTGAAGGTCCTGGATCAGCCGTTCTCGTCCCGGGACTTGCTTGCCAGTTTTGCCCAGATAAAGAGGCCCATGGCAATCAGAAAACCAATCGTGAACAGACTCAGCAAACCAATGTCGCTGCCAAAGAGTTCTTTCATTACGGCGTCCATTTTCAAGCTCCTTTGTAGGCCCCTTAAGGGTGCGTTGATGGATTTTGTGCACCTGCGTCCAGGCTCGTCTCTTCATCAAAGGGCGCATGCCATTCGCCCTTGAGGCGCCAGATGTGATCTGTCGGCTCAAGGATGAGATGGCGTTTGCCCTGGCCCGTCAACACGATTTGGGCTTGGTATTTCCCCTGTCCTACGGCTGTCAGGGGGATTTGTTGATCCAGTTCGGCTTGGGTGGGATGCACCAGGGTCAGGTTGAGCGTGCCGCTACCCACTTGCCCGGAGTCCAAGCGCAACACCACTGTTTCGCCACTGTAGGCAAGGGTGGCGGAAAGACCCATCCGTGCGGCATTTTCCAAGGCATCACGGGGAGCCACCATCGCCATGCCTGATTTGACATGCTCCGACTTGACCAGGTCGTCGGGGTCATGGGAGGCGATGAAAACCGTGGTGATGCCGGCCAATACCGCGCTGAGCGGCAGGGCGATGATCAGCCAGACCATGCGCTCCTTCCACCAGGGCAGGTTGTGCTCCGCGGGCGATGGGTTGTTCATGACTTTGCCTTAGCGCAGGAAGCTGGACTTGGCTTCCCGGGCAATGGAAGCATCGTCGTCCGCCTTGATAGTGAACAGCACAGGGTGGCTTGGGCGTTGCAGACTGAGGCGATCGGCCCGCAGGGTGACATTGACATTGGCCGTGCCCAGGGCGGGGATTTCCACCGCCGAGCCGGAGTGGACCGTCAGTCCTTCGATACCTGAGGCATTGATGGAATAGCGATGGGCCTTGTCGTCCATGTTGATGATCTGCAGGCGATACACGTTTTCGATCTGCCCGTTCTCCACTTCGCGGGAGAGGGTTCTGCGGTCCCGGATGACGTCCGTGCGCAGGGGGATGCGTTCCGCCAGCGTATAGAGGAAGGCACCGATGACGACGAGCAGGATGAAGCTGTAGAACAGGGTCCGGGGCCGGAAAACGTGCGACATGATTTGTTTGTCGCCGTACTTCCCCTCGATGGCATTCTGGGTGGAATAGCGTATCAGCCCCCGGGGGTAACCCATCTTGTCCATGACCTGGTCGCAGGCATCGATGCAGGCCGCGCAGCCGATGCACATGTATTGCAGGCCATCGCGGATATCGATGCCCGTCGGGC
>CAZREY010000012.1:0-17598 GCA_964599015.1 uncultured Thiobacillus sp. | reverse complement strand
CACCGCCTTCTTCGACAAGCGTTCCAAGTTCGTCCACTACCGGCCGCGCACCGCGGTGCTGAACAACCTGGAATACGACCACGCCGACATCTTCCCCGACCTGGCGGCCATCGAGACCCAGTTCCACCACCTGGTGCGCACCGTGCCCGGCAATGGGCTGATCGTGGGCAACGGCCGGGAGGAGAGCCTGGAACGGGTGCTGGCCCGGGGCTGCTGGACGACCGTGGAGCGCTTCGGCCGGGCGGGGGGCTGGCAGGCGGAGCCGGTGGCGGACAGTCCCTCCCATTTCGATGTCTGGCTGGGCGATGCCCTGCAGGGCCGCGTGACATGGGACCTGCTGGGGGAACACAACCGCCAGAACGCCCTGGCCACCATCGCCGCCGCCCGGCACGCCGGGGTGCCCGCCAAGGACGCCATCGCCGCCCTGTCCCGCTTCCAGAACGTGAGGCGGCGCATGGAGGTGCGGGGCCGGGTGAACGGCGTCACCGTCTATGACGACTTCGCACACCACCCCACGGCCATCGCCACCACCGTGGCGGGTTTGCGCGCCAAGGTGGGCGGTGAACGCATCCTGGCCGTGCTGGAGCCCCGCTCCAACACCATGAAACTGGGGGTGATGAAGGCCCAGCTGCCGGATAGCCTGGCGGGGGCGGACCGGGTGTTCTGCTACACGGGCGGCATCGACTGGGACGCGGCCGGTGCCCTGGCGCCCCTGGGAGACAAGGCGGCCACCTTCGACGACCTGTCGGCCGTGGTGGAAGCCATCGCCCGGGAGGCCCGGCCCGGCGACCATGTCCTGGTGATGAGCAACGGCGGCTTCGGCGGCATCCACGACAAGCTGCTGGCCCGCCTGGGCGAGCGGGTGCTCCTGGACGTTTGAGCGGGCCGCCGCGCAAGCCCATGAACAACGCGCCTCGGCTGCTGCTGGAAGAAACCGAGGCGGGACAGGTGCTCCGCCTGATGGGCGACTGGCGCCTGCCCCATCTCCTGGACGCCCAGGCGGCCCTGGCCCTCCTGCCCGCCCTGGGCACGGACGCCCTGCGCCTGGACGGCAACGGACTGGAGGGCCTGGACAGCGCCGCGGCCCTGATCCTGATGAACAGCCTCCAGGACCATGGCATGGCCTGGGCCCGGGTGTCCACTACCGGCTTCGGCCCCCGCCGCCAGGCCTTGCTGGACCTGGTGGCGGAGCGCATGGGCACGGCGGCGGCTGTCCCCTCCGCCCGACCCGGCTGGCTGGCCCGCCTGGGGGAGGTGTCCGTGACCGTGCTGCGCGGCGGGCGGAATTTGCTGGCCTTCATCGGCCACGTGGGCCAGGCCCTGGGCGAGGTGCTCGTCCGCCCCCGGCGCCTGCGCCCCCGGGAACTGTTCACGCAACTGGAGGTGGTGGGCCTGGAGGCCCTGGCCATCGTGGGGCTGATGACCTTCCTGGTGGGGATGGTGTTCGCCCATCTGCTGGCCATCCAGATCGAGAAGTACGGCGCCAAGATCTTCATCGTCGACGGCGTGGCCCTGGCCCGGGAGCTGTCCCCCCTG
The DNA here is from genome assembly GCA_964599015.1 of uncultured Thiobacillus sp. Taxonomy (GTDB): domain Bacteria; phylum Pseudomonadota; class Gammaproteobacteria; order Burkholderiales; family Thiobacillaceae; genus PFJX01. The sequence continues at coordinate 16,062 of CAZREY010000012.1, read as the reverse complement.
TTGACCGCCATCCTGGTGGCGGGCCGGTCCGGCGCCGCCTTCACCGCCCAGATCGGCGCCATGAAGGTGACCGAGGAGGTGGACGCCATCTCCACCATGGGCCTGTCACCCTTCCATGTCCTGGTGTTGCCCCGCCTGCTGGCCATCGTCATCGCCATGCCCCTGCTGACCTTCTTCGCCGACCTGCTGGGGCTGCTGGGGGCTTCTTTGGTGGCCGCCCAGCAACTGGACATCACCTTCTACACCTTCGTCAGCCGCCTCAAGGAGGTGCTGCCCCTGGACTACGTGCTGTACGGCCTCTACAAGGCCCCCGTGTTCGCCGCCGCCATCGCCCTCATCGCCTGCCGCAACGGCTTCGCCGTGAGCCGGGACGCACGCAGCGTGGGGGAGCGCACCACCACCACGGTGGTGCAGAGCCTGGTGGCGGTCATCCTCATCAACGCCGCCTTCGCCCTGGCCTCGCCGGAGTACCGGGGATGAGCGCGGCGCGTGCAGGAGGCCCCGTGGATGGCCTGGCCCTGGAGGTGAAGGACGTGCGTACCCGCCTGGCAGGCCATTGGCTGCATGAGGGCGTGAATTTTTCCCTCAGGCGGGGCGAGGTGGCGGCACTCATCGGCGGCAGCGGCACCGGCAAGACGGTGCTGCTGCGGGAGTGCATCGGCCTGCTGCGGCCCACGTCGGGGCAGGTGACAGTCCTGGGGGAGGACATGTGGCGGCTTGCCGGCGCCCGCCTGAACCGTTTGCGCCAGCGTTTCGGCGTGCTGTTCCAGGAAGGCGCCCTGTTCTCCTCCCTCACCGTGGCCCAGAACGTGGCGGCCCCCCTCATGGAGCACGCCCGCCTGCCCAGGGCGCTGCGGGACGAGGTGGTGCGGCTGCGCATCCGCCTGGCGGGCCTGCCCCTGGACGCCGCCGACAAGCGGCCGGCGGAGCTGTCCGGCGGCATGAAGAAACGGGCGGCCCTGGCCCGGGCCCTGGCCCTGGAGCCGGAGCTGCTGTTCCTGGACGAGCCCACCTCCGGCCTGGACCCCATCAGCGCCCGGGAGTTCGACCGCCTGCTGCGCACCCTGTGCGACAGCCTGGGCCTCACCGCCCTGATCACCACCCACGACCTGGATACCCTGTGGGGCCTGGTGGACCGGGTCATCGTCCTGCACGGGGGCCGGGTCATCGCCGACGGCCCCGTGGCCCAGGTGGCCCGGATGGACCATGAGTGGATACGATCCTATTTCTCCTCCCGTGCGGGGGGAAGGAGTTGAAGAATGGAACCTGAAGCGCGATATGCCTGGGTCGGCGTGGCCGTCCTGGCCCTGGTGGCCCTCCTGGCGGGGGGCATGGTCTGGCTTACCGGCGGCACCGAGAACAAGGTGGTGAAACGCTATGTCGTCTATTTCGAGAAGCAGTCCCTGGAGGGCTTGCAGATCGGCAGCGACGTGCGCATGCAGGGCATCAAGGTGGGCAAGGTGGAGGACTACGCCATCACCCCCGGCCAGGCCCGGCGGGTGCGGGCCGTGCTCCAGGTGGACGCCCGCACGCCGGTGCTGGAAGGCGTGGTGGCGGAGGTGGCGCGCCATCTGGTGACCGGCCTGGCGGCCATCGACCTGGTGAACGTGGCCGAGGGCGGGCCCGCGCTGATGCAGGTGCCCGATGGCGAGGACTATCCGGTGATTCCCGAAGGCGTGCCCCAGTTCGCCCGTGTGGCCAGCACCCTGGAGGAAATGAGCGTGGAGGGGCGGGATGCCCTGGTGCGCTTCAATACCCTGCTTTCGGATCGGAACCAGAAAGCCGTGGCCGGCCTCCTGGCCAATCTCGACGGCCTCGGCGCCGACCTGCGCCGGAACACGCCGGCGTTGCGGGAGGAACTGGTGGCCACCCTGGCCGCTACGCGCCAGGCCGCGGAGCAGGTACGGGGACTCGGCGCCGACACCGGCCAGGTGCTCAGGCATGTCGATCAGCGGCTGGACCGGGTGGCCGAGGAAGCGGCATCCACCCTGGCATCGGCCCGCCACACCCTGGGTGCCATGGACCGGGAGATGCAGGGCCTGAGCGTCCAGCTGCGACTGTCCGCCGACCTGGCCATCCAGGAGATCCAGGGCACGGCCCAGTCACTGCGCCTGGCCGGCGACGCCCTGCAGGAAACCGGGCGCGCCATGGCCGATCCGGCCCGCATCCTGTATGGCACCAATGAGGCCGACCTGGGCCCGGGGGAAACACCATGAAACGATTGTCCAGCCTGATCCTGCTGGCCCTGCTGGCCCTGACCGGTTGTACCCTGCCGGGGAAACCCCGCCAGGCGGTGAGTTATCACGTCCTCACGGACCCGGGTCCCGTGGTCCCCAGCGCCGCTCCCCGGGCCGGCACCCTGCTGTTGCGGGAGATGGAGGCGCCGCCTTTCTACCAGGACGCCCGCCTGGCCTTCAGTCGCGCCCCGGGCACCCGGGGCCAGTACCAATATGCCCGCTGGAGCGAGCCGGTGCCCAGGCGCTTCAACTGGATGCTGCGCCAGCGCCTGGAGGCTGCCGGCGTATTCCGCGCCGTGGCGCCCCTGGGCAGCGGCGTGCATGGCGATTACCAGCTCAACACCCGTCTCATCGACTTCTACCACGACGCCTCCCAGGCCCCGGGGGTGGCCCTGACGGTGCTGGAGGCGGAACTGGTGCGCCGGGCCGATGCCGAGCTGGTGGATCGGCGCATATTCGTGGCCCAGGTGCCGGTGGCCGGCTTCGACGCCGCCGGGGCCGCCGACGCCCTGGGCCGGGGCGCCAACCGGATCATGGACGAGATGGTGGCCTGGCTGGGCCGGGCGGAGACCCGGTGAGGACGGGCCGGGCCCGGTAAAATGGGCCCCGATTACTGGCGCCCCATGCGCCGCGGACCTTTCTTCCCATGCTGATCTATATCCACGGTTTCAACAGTTCCGCCCAATCCGGCAAGGCCCGGGAGATGGCCGCCTGGATGGCGCGGCGGGGCCTGGGCGAGGCCTTCGCCTGCCCGGACCTCCCCCATCGTCCCGCCCGGGCCATCGCCCTGCTGGAAGGCCTCATCGCCCGGTCCGCCGGCCCCGCCAAGCTCGTCGGCAGCTCCCTGGGGGGCTTCTATGCCACCTGGCTGGCGGAGAAGCACGATCTCAAGGCCGTGCTGGTGAACCCCTGCGTGGGCTGCCACGCCAAGCTGGCGGGCTACCTCAACCAGCCCCAGAAGAACTGGCACACGGGGGAGGAATACCTGTTCAGCGCCGCCCATCTTGCGGAGCTGCAACCCCTGGCCGTGGCCCCGGCCCGCAGGGACAACTATTTCCTGCTGGTGGAAACCGGCGACGAGGTGCTGGACTACCGGGAGGCGGTGGACTTCTACGCCGGCACCCGCCAGGTGGTGCTGGAGGGGGGCGACCACGGCTTCACCCGCTTCGCCGAATACCTGCCGTCTATTTTGGAGTTTTGATGTTTTTGCTTTACGAAGAAGACGGCGATCTCAAGGCCGGCACCCTCCTGGCGGACAACGACAGTTCATTGCAGATCGAATCCCAGCACGGCAAGCGGGGCAAGCTGAAGGCCGCCCATGTGTTGCTGCGCTTCGCCGCGCCCGGCCCCGCCGAGGTGATGGAGGCCGCCCGGACCCAGCAGGCCGATCTGGACCTGGATTTCCTCTGGGAAGCGGCGGGAGAGGCCGAATTCGGCTTCGAGGACCTGGCCGCCGACTATTTCGGCCACAAGCCGTCCGCCCCCGAGGCGGCGGCCATCGCCCTGGCCCTGCATGGCGCCCCCATCTACTTCCAGAAGAAGGGCAAGGGGCGTTACAAGGCCGCGCCGGCGGAGCAACTGGCGGCGGCCAAGGCAGGCCTGGCGCGCAAGGCCCGGGAGGCGGCCCAGCGGGCCGGGTGGGTGGAAGAGCTCAAGGCCGGGCGGCTGCCCGAGGCCTTCGCCGGCAAGGTATACGAGCTGGCCCACAAGCCGGACAAGAACAGCCTGGAGTTCAAGGCCCTCTCCGACGCCTGCGCCGAGACCGGCCTGTCCGTGGTGCGCCTGCTGGACCGATGCGGCGCCATCCCCTCTCCCCACGAGTTCCATCTCCAGGCCTTCCTGCTGCACCAGTTCCCCCGGGGCCGGGGCTTCCCCGCCCTGCTGCCGCCTCCGCCCCCGCCGGAACTGCCCGTCGGCGACGCCCCCGCCTTCAGCATCGACGACGCCGCCACCACGGAGATCGACGACGCCTTCTCCGTCATCTTCCGGGACGACGGCGGCGCGCGGGTGGGCATCCACATCGCCGCGCCGGCCCTGGGCATCACTCCCGGCTCCGAGCTGGACCGGGTGGCCGCCACCCGCCTGTCCACGGTGTACATGCCCGGGGACAAGATCACCATGCTGCCGGAGGGCCTCATTGCCCAGTACACCCTGGCGGAGAACCGGGACTGCCCGGCCCTGTCCCTGTACGTGGAGGTGGGGCCGGACTACGCCATCAACGGTCTTTCCACCCAGGCGGATGTGGTGCGCATCGCCGCCAACCTGCGCCACGAGACCCTGGAGCCCCTGTTCAACGAGCAGACCATCGGCCAGGGCGGCGCGGATTACCCCTTCCGCCGGGAACTGGAATGGCTGCACGGCTTCGCCGTGCACCTGGAGCGGGAGCGGGGCAAGGCGGACCAGGTCCAGCGCCACGACTACGTGTTCAAGCTGGAGGGCGATGCGCCCCACGAGCGGGTGGAAATCGTCCCCCGACTGCGGGGCAACCCCATCGACAAGCTGGTGTCGGAGTTGATGATCCTGGCCAACAACCGCTGGGGCCAGTTGCTGGCGGACAAGGACGTGGCGGGGGTGTACCGGGCCCAGGCCGGCGGCAAGGTGCGCATGACCCTGAAGCCCGCGCCCCATGAAGGCCTGGGCGTGGCCTGCTATGCCTGGAGCACCTCGCCCCTGCGGCGCTACGTGGATCTCATCAACCAGCGCCAGATCCTGGCGGCCAGCCGGGGGGAGAACCCGGCCTATGCCGGCAACGACCCCATGCTGTTCGCGGCGGTGCGGGACTTCGAACTGGCTTATGATGCCTACAACGAATTCCAGCGCCGCATGGAGCGCTACTGGTGCCTGCGCTGGCTGGGACAGGAGGCGATCAGGGAAATCGACGCCACCCTCATCAAGGAGAACCTGGTGCGCTTCGATCGCATCCCCTTCATCACCCGGGTGACCGGGGCGCCCACATTGAACCCGGGGGACCGGCTCCGGGTCGGAATCGGGGAGATCGATCTGTTGGATGTTGAGTTGTCATGCCGCTATCTGGGCCCATGTCAGGACCCCTCGACCGCCTGAAGTCGGCCTTTGAGCCGGTGCCCTACGATCCGCTCACCTCGGCGGATTGGGATGACCGTTTCACCAAGGCCATCCTCATTTCCGCCATCGTGCACACGGTATTCATCTTCGGTTTGCAGTTCCAGAAGGCGAACCCGGAGCTGTTCGAGAACCGCAGCCCGCCCATCGACGTGGTGCTGGTAAACGCCAAGTCCAAGGACAAGCCCCTCCAGGCCGACGTGCTGGCCCAGCACAACCTGGACGGCGGCGGCACCGTGGAGGAGAACCGCCAGGCCACCTCCCCCCTGCCCGTCTCCCCCCAGGACCGGCCCATGAGCGCGGAGGCGGAGACCAATGCCCGGGTCCAGGCCCTGGAACAGCAGACCAAGGCCCTGATGCAGCAGCTCAAGTCCAGCTACCAGGTGCCGGACCAGAAACCCCAGGCCGAGGCGGAACCCCGGCCGCCCACCCCCGTGCCCGCCCCCGCCGACCTGGCCCAGCGCAGCATCGAGATGGCCCGGCTCCAGGCCCGCATCGACCAGCAGTGGGACGACTACCAGAAGCGGCCCCGGCGCATGTTCGTGGGCGCCCGGGCCCAGGAGTACACCTTCGCCCAGTACGTGGACGACTGGCGCATCAAGGTGGAGCGGGTGGGCAACCTGAATTACCCCGAGGCCGCCCGGCGGGAGGGGCTGTACGGTTCCCTGGTGCTGACGGTGAACATCAATGCCGACGGCAGCCTGGAATCGGTGCAGGTGGACCGGCCCTCCGGCTCCAGGATCCTGGACGCCGCCGCCGTCAAGATCGTGGAAATGGCCGCCCCCTACGCGGCCTTCACCCCCGCCATGCGCAAGAAGGTGGACATCCTGGGCATCACCCGCACCTGGACCTTCACCCGCTCGGACCAGCTCACCAGCCAGTAGCCGTCCCGCGCCGGCCCGGGTGTGGCGAATCGGCCATCGCGCGGGGAACCATGGCGGATAAGCGGCGCCGGACGGGCCATAAATTCGACTTATCCGATAGAATGCGCGGGTTCTATTTTCCTGCGAGACCCAGCCATGCACATCGGTACCACCCTGACCCAGTTCATCATCGAGGAACAACGCCACATCGCCGGTGCCACAGGCGAGTTCACCGCCCTGCTGAACGACCTGGTCACCTCCATCAAGGTCATCTCCAACGCCGTGAACAAGGGCGCCCTCATCGGTGTCATGGGGGCCCTGGACAGCCAGAACGTGCAGGGCGAGACCCAGAAGAAGCTGGACGTCATCACCAACGAGATCATGATCCGCCACAACGAATGGGCGGGCCACCTGGCCGGCATGGCCTCCGAGGAGATGGACGAGGTCTACGCCATCCCCAACAAGTACCCCCTGGGCAAGTACCTGCTGGTGTTCGACCCCCTGGACGGCTCCAGCAACGTGGACATCAACATCTCCGTGGGCACCATCTTCAGCATCCTGCGGGCCCCCGTGGCCAACCGGGCGGCTGCTGCCTCCGACTTCCTCCAGCCCGGCGTGAAGCAGGTCTGCGCCGGCTACGCCCTGTACGGCTCCTCCACCATGCTGGTGCTCACCACCGGCCACGGCGTCAACGGCTTCACCCTGGACCGGGAAGTGGGCGAGTTCCTGCTCACCCATCCCAACATGCGCATTCCCGAGGAGACCCGTGAGTTCGCCATCAACGCCTCCAACCGCCGCTTCTGGGAAGCGCCGGTGCAGCGCTACGTGGAAGAGTGCCTGGCCGGCAAGGAAGGCCCCCGGGGCAAGGACTTCAACATGCGCTGGGTGGCCTCCATGGTGGCCGAGGTGCACCGCATCCTCACCCGGGGCGGCATCTTCATGTACCCCCGGGACACCAAGGACCCCAGCAAGGCCGGCAAGCTGCGCCTGATGTACGAAGCCAATCCCATGAGCTTCATCGTCGAGCAGGCCGGCGGCGCCTCCTCAACGGGCTACGAGCGCATCCTGGATATCGCCCCGGAAGGACTGCACCAGCGGGTGCCGGTGATCCTGGGATCGAAGAACGAGGTGGAAGTGGTGGTGGCTTACCACCGGGAGGCCTGATCCACCCTCGGCCTCATGCCCCGGCCTGCTCACGGCGCGGGGCAATGACGGCCTTGTAGAAGAGGTGGGGAATAAGCAGATGCAGCGGCATGCGCAGCCAGTGGCTGCGGACGTAGGCCAACATGCGCGCCATCCGGGTACCGGCATCGTTACAGCTGCTGTGGTCCGGTGTGAAACTGCGTAGGAACATCGCATCCAGGAGCCGCTGTCGCACAGCACCGATGGTTGGGTCGATGGGGCTCTTGAATAATGCTTCGGGGATTGGCGTGCCCAGCAATTGATGGGTATAGCGCACCGCGTGGTGCAACGGGCCGACCAGGTCCAATTGCCTGGCGCGCTGCAGGGTATTCGCCCAGAAATCGGGCGATGTGCCCAACTCCCGTATCAACCGGTCCAGATCCACCAGTTCCCGCAGACTGCGATCGAACTCCCCATAGAACAGATGGGTTGCCGAGTGCAGCAGCATGTCGCTGGGCGCGAGCACGCGGAAAGCGTCCAAGGCCGGATCTGCCAGCGGTTGGGAATCCGCGATCAGTGCCGCGGCATCGCAGCGTACGCCGGTGGTGGGGGGCAACAGCGTATGGTGCACGTCGATCAAGGTGCCACGACGGATATGCTCCAGTGGCGGTAATTCATGCATCCACACACGGTAATAGTGCTGGTCGTAGGCGTTCAGATGGGTTGGCATCCAGCCATGCCGGAACAGGGCTTTTTCCACGTCCGCCAGGGCGTCCTTGGGAACCAGGATATCTACATCGCTGAACAATCGTCCCCGGGCCGCGGTTAACCCCCCCGCGCTGTAGGCCGCTCCCTTCAAGAGCACGACAGGTAGCGCGAGAGGCTTCAGCGCGACGGCGATGCATTGCAATTCCCAGCGCAATGCTTCCTGTTGGCGCCGGGATAGACGCCAGGCGCTCTTCAGATGGGGAAGCACATGGGGGGGGACGGCATGCAACAGGCCACGTTCTTCCAGTCGGGCATGAATTTGCCCGAGCACTTCCGCACTGCGGGCCTGGCGGATCAACAGGGTCCATGTCTCCGCGGAATGGTCGGCGGCGCATTCAGGGGCGCGCAGCAAGGCCGTTGCCAGATCAGTGCACCGCATAATGGACGGGTTTCGCCAGGACAAGAACGGGAGGTGCCATGATACCGGTTGCGCGGCGCCGCCAGAACCGGCCTGTCAGGAGGTGAGCAATTCCTCGAGCATGTCGTGGGCCTGCTCCAGGTGGCTGTATTCCACCCGGTGCATGGCGCATTGCTCCACCACTCCGGCCAGGGCTTGGAAGCCGGCACTGCCCAGGGTGCTGTAGTTGAAGGCGTGGGTTAGCAGGTCTACAAAGGCTTGGGCCTTGCCCACCGGTTCCCGGCGGGGCGGAGCATCGGCCCGGTACTTGGGAAAGATCATCCAGGCGGCGGCGGCGGGTTCCAGGCTGCGCCGCACGCTGTCCTCCGTGGGGCGCATGTGGGCCACGGCGCCCTTGTTGGTGTCGGCGCAGACCGGGCCGATGGTCACGTCGGGTCCCAGGGCACGTACGATGTCGATGGACTGGTTCTTCAGGCTGACCGGCCTGGCCACCGGGTAAAGCAGGCCATCCTCCAGGCTGATGAGTGCCAGCTCATCGGACAGAAGTCGCCACCCCCGGTGGGTCAGATAGGCGCATAGGGTGCTTTTTCCGGAGCCCGGCGTACCGGGGAGGATGAGTGCGCGCCCTTCCCGTTCCACCACGGCGGCATGGAGGATCAGGTACTGGTGGGCGTGGTTGGTGATGACCCAATTGAGGCCCCACTCCAGCATGGGCAGGGCCTGGTCGGCGGGCAGGGGCTTGAAGGGCTTCCGCCCGTCGAAGGAGAACTGGGCCTGGGGCCTGAGCCAGCGCCGGAGTCCTTGGCCCGCCTGAACTTGTACGTGGAAGTCCACGAATTCGCCATCCGGCAGCAGGGCGAAATCCGCGTACAGCGTGCGGATGCCATGGCCAATGTCGTGGAATTCCGAGCGAATGCTGATATTGAATGGTCCCATGCGCAGCATGAGGCCTTGGCCGCGGAGCCTGTTCCGGATTTCCGCCTGGGACAGCGCGGCGACTTTCACATCAGGCAAGGCGGGCTTCAACCAGTCCCACGTCGGCCAATTCCCCCAGCAGGGCCTGCATCTCGTCCTCCGCAGGGCCGTGTTCCCCTGCGCCCAGTGCGGCAATCGGCGCCGGGACGCCCGCGTCCTGGAGTCGCTTCAGGAGGTCGCCCGCGAGGAGACCCAGCATATGGGTCTCATTGCGGAGGGGGTGGAAGACAACACAGGCGTCTTCCCAGCAGCGAATCGAGACGCCTGGGGAGGGAACATACCGAGTTTCGGCTCGGGGTCCCGGCATCAGGTATCCTGTTTATGCGGGTCGCCAAAGCACCACGTGCCTTCGCTGTCGTAGATATCCACCGCATCCTTGAAGCCGTTCAGGGTTTCGCAATTGCCGCCCATGCCAAAAGCGGTCTGGAAGGCGCCGATGACCGCACTCGGAGATTGATAAGGCGTGGGATAGCGGTCACCGTAGACCGCGGCGTTGAGCAGGGCCGCCACGGCATGCATGGCGATGGTCTTGCCATTGGGGCAGCTGATCTTGATCTTGTCCACTTTTTGTTGGGCCGCCGCCTGCAGCAGTGTGACGTTCGCCCAGGGCTTGTAGAACTCCACGCCAAAGGTGGCGTTGAAGATCGCGGTGGGGGCATAGGTCGACGGGATCAGGGTGCCCAACAGGTCGTTCCAGGTGACGATGCCGTTGGGAGACATGCCCCAGTATCCCGGGCTGCAGCCGCAGGGGTTGGCTTCGCCGGGCTTGGACAGGTTGCCGGAAGTGATTTCCGATCCGGTGCAGACTCCCCAGCCACCAAGCGCACTGCGGCTGGCGACCGTTAGGATGATGCCGGAGCCGACGACACCCGCCTTGGCCAGGCGACGGCGATTTTCGTCAACCTGTCCGGTTTGCTTGGCGTCGGATTCGGCGGGCAATGTGGAATTGGTCTTGTCGCTCATGATGCGTTCCCAAACTTATGGCTGTCTGAATCGATAATTAGCAATAAACATACCACTACCTTGTGGGTGCCCATGAATTCCCTGATTACGGGCTTTCCAAGGAATTCATTCAACCATATCCGACTGTGGCGCGGGAAATAGTAAAAAAATCCGACACCCGTTCAGGGGCATTGACCGGCCGTTACCCTGGGGTGGCCGGAGATATCTTTCCAAGTTCCGATGCGGGACCAGCCAGCCCGATGCAGCAGCCGTCGGCTGGCAATTCCTTGGTCGTGGCCGTGCTCGAACAGGAGCCAGCCGCCGGCACGCAGATGTGCCGGGGCGCCCGTCACGATATGGCCTATGTCGGCTAGGCCGCCGGCTTCGCTCCGCAGGGCGTCCAGGGGTTCGAAGCGCAGATCGCCCCGCTGGAGATGCGGGTCCTCCGGGTCGATGTAGGGAGGGTTGGCGACGATGATGTCCAGATCCACGGTCTTGACGCGCTCAAACCAGTCGCTGAGGAGAAAGTCCACATTGCGCAGGTTGAGCCGGTTGGCGTTCTCCCGGGCAAGGGCCAGGGCCGCGGGTGACCGGTCGACCGCCAGCACCTGGGCGAGCGGACGGTGCGCGGCAATCGCCAGGGCCACCGCACCGCTGCCGGTACCCAGGTCCAGTACGTGGCAGGAGGATTCCGCCGGGATGCGTTCCAGGGCCCGTTGCACCAGCAGTTCGGTGTCCGGGCGGGGGATCAGCACCGCGGGCGTGACGAGAAGTTTCAGGCCGAAGAATTCACGTTCACCCAGGATGTAGGCGACGGGTTCGCCTTTTTCCCGGCGCGAGATGAGGGTTTCCACGGCGTCGGCCTGGGTTGGTGGGAGGGTGTCCCGGTCATGGGCGATGAGCCAGGTCCGGTCCACGCCCAGGGCCCGGGCGGCCAGGATATGGGCCTCCAGGCGGGCCTCGCGGGGTTCCAGCGCCAGCGCCTTGACGAGGCGGGTAGTGGCGGATTTGAGGGTGTCCGCCAGGACGGCCACGCTCAGTCCTCCCCGGACAGGGTGGCCAGTTGCTCCGCCTGGTGTTCGGCGGTCAGCGCCCCGATGAGCTCGTCCAGGTCCCCTTCCATGATGGCGCCGATCTTGTACAGGGTGAGGTTGATGCGGTGGTCCGTCACCCGGCCCTGGGGGAAGTTGTAGGTGCGGATGCGGTCGGAGCGGTCGCCGGTGCCCACCAGGCTCTTGCGGGTGCTGGCCTCCCTGGCGTGGGCCTCCCGCTCCTGCCGGTCCTTGAGGCGGGCGGCCAGCACCTGCATGGCCTGGGCCTTGTTCTGGTGCTGGGAGCGGCCGTCCTGGCATTCCACCACCAGGCCGCTGGGCAGGTGGGTGACGCGCACCGCCGAGTCGGTCTTGTTGATGTGCTGGCCGCCGGCACCGCTGGCGCGGAAGGTGTCGATGCGCAGGTCGGCGGGGTTGAGCTGGATTTCCTCCAGCTCGTCCGCCTCGGGCATCACCGCCACGGTGCAGGCGGAGGTGTGGATGCGGCCCTGGGCCTCGGTTTCCGGTACCCGCTGCACCCGGTGGCCGCCGGATTCGAACTTGAGTCTCGAATAGGCACCCTGGCCGCTGATCTTGCAGATGACCTCCTTGTAGCCCCCCACCTCGCCCTCGCTCTCGGACACCACCTCCACCTTCCAGCGCTGGCGCTCGGCGTAGCGGGCGTACATGCGGAACAGGTCGCCGGCGAACAGGGCGGATTCGTTGCCCCCCGTGCCGGCCCGGATCTCCAGGAAGAGGTTGCGCTCGTCGTTGGGGTCCCGGGGCAGGAGCAGCACCTGGAGTTCCTGCTCCAGGGTTTCCAGGCGGGTCTTGGCGGCGTCGATCTCCTCCTGGGCGAAGTCCCGCATCTCCGGGTCGGAAAGCAGTCCTTCAGCGGTCTTCAGGTCCGCGCTGGCCTGCTGCCAGGCCCGGTAGTGCTCCACCACGGGGGTGATCTCGGCATGCTCCCGGTTGAGCTTGCGGTACTGGTCCATGTCCGCCGTGGCGGTCTCGCTGGCCAGCAGGGCATTCAACTCCGCCAGGCGGTCGGCCAGGTGGTCGAGCTTGGATTGGAGGGAGGGTTTCATGAACTCGGGGAATATCCAAGGCTAGGCAGGAGGCCCGCTTGCGGGCCGGAGTCTCGCGCCGCCAGCGGCGCGCCTACGCGCCGGGTCGCTAATCGTTATGCAGGTTGTAGAGACGGGAGACCAGGCGCGCCAGTTCCTCCCGTTCGGAATCGCCGGCCTGGTTGAGGGTGTGGCTGGGGTCGTGCAGCAGCTTGTTGATGAGGCCCCGGCTCAGGGCCTCCAGCACCTGCTGGGGGTCGTCGCCCCGGGCCAGGGCGCGATGGGCCTTTTCCAGTTCGTGGCGGCGCAGGCGCTCGCCGTGGTCCCGCAGGCTGCGGATCACCGGCACGGTCTTGCGCGTGTCCATCCAGTGCATGAACTCATGCACCCGGGCGTTGATGATGGCCTCCGCCTGGGTGACGGCGGACTGGCGGCTGTCATGGCCCTGGCGCACCACCGCGCCCAGGTCGTCCACGGTGTAGAGGAACACGTCGTCCAGTTCCCCCACTTCGCTCTCGATGTCCCGGGGCACGGCCAGGTCCACCATGAACATGGGCCGGTGCTTGCGCTGCTTCACCGCCCTTTCCACCATGCCGAGGCCGACGATGGGCAGGGGGCTGGCGGTGGAGGTGACCAGGATGTCGAAGTCCGCCAGCAGTTCCGGCAGGTTGTTCAGGGCCGCGGCCTCGCCGCCGAACTTGTTGGCCAGGTCCCGGGCCCGTTCCATGGTGCGGTTCACCACCATGAGACGACGGGGTCCCCGGGCGGCGAAGTGGGTGGCCACCAGTTCGATCATCTCGCCGGCGCCGATGAACAGCACGGCCTGGTCGGCGATGCTGGGGAAGATGCGCTCCGCCAGGGTGACGGCGGCGGCGGACATGGACACCGTGTTGGCGCCGATCTCGGTGGCGGTGCGCACTTCCTTGGCCACGGAGAAGGTGCGCTGGAACAGCTTGTTGAGCAGCAGGCCCAGGGTACCGGCATCCTGGGCCTTCTCCGCGGCCTGCTTCATCTGGCCCAGGATCTGGGTTTCCCCCAGCACCATGGAATCCAGGCCCGAGGCCACGCGGAAGGCATGGTTGGCGGCCTGTTCCCGGGGCAGCAGGTAGAGGTAGGGCTTCACGTCCTTGGCGGGCAGGCCGTGGAAGCCCGCCAGCCAGTCCGCCACGCCGTCGGGTTCCGTGGTGTTGCAGTAGATTTCCGTGCGGTTGCAGGTGGAGAGGATCGCCGCCTCCCGGGCAATGCGCCGCTCCCCGGTCACGTCGGCCAGGGCGCGGGGCAATATGTCCGGCGGAAACGCCACCCGCTCCCGGACGGAGACCGGGGCGGTATGGTGGTTCACGCCGCAGGCGAAAAGCTGCATTCCGCTTCTAAATCAATGCATTGAGGGCGCGCATTGTAGCGCGAAGGCAAGGCTTGGACATGGACGGGGATCAAGAAGTCCCCGCCGGTACTGCCTCACAGCGCCTCGGCGGAGTAGGTCACGCCCATGACGTGGCTTTGCCCCGCCGGCACGGCCACCACGTTTTCCAGGGCGTTGCCGGATTCCACGCACACCATGGTACGCCAGCCGTCCGGGCCGAAATCGCCCATCTTGTCAGCCTTCTCCGCCCAGGGGGTCCACACCACGGTGGAGCGGGAGCCGGCCTTTTCCACCAGGATGCGGCGCTTCAGGTCGTCGTCCTCGATGACGCAGGTGGCCGCGGTGTTCACGTATACCCGGTCCACCTCCCCGGCGCAGGTGATGGCGCCGGCCTGGGTCTTGCGCTGGCCACCCTCCACCTTGTCCACGTACTCGCAGCCCTCCAGGCCGGTGATGCGCATGCGGGCGATGTCGCCGATGCGGAAATAGGTGTGCAGGGCCTCGCCGATGGTGATGTCGCCGTCGCCCATGTTGGTGGTGGTGAGCTCGATCTTCAGGCTGCGCCCCACCACGGCCTTCAACTCCACCCGGCTGGGGTGGGGCCACTGGGCCCGGGTCTGGTCCGTGTCCATCAGGGCCAGGTGGATTTCCGTCTCGCCGGAGGCCAGGGCGGCGCTGCCGGTCACCGCCCACATCACCGTGCGGGCGAAGCCGTGGCCGGGGAAGCCGCTTTCCGTGGCGTGGGGGCCGAACCAGGGCCAGCACACGGGCACGCCGCCGCGGATGGACTTGCCCGCGGCGAACTTGGCCAGGTCCGACAGCCAGATCACCGGCTCCGCCTGGTCCTTGGGACGGAAGGTGGTGATGTGGGCGCCCTGGAGGCACAGGGTGGCGCTGCCCTGCTTGTTGTCGATCTCGGCGAAGATCAGGCCGCCGGGGCCCTCCACGAATTTCAGGGCGGGCAGGCCGAAGCGGCTGTTGAGGTCGGCGAGGGTTTGGGTGGCGCTCATGGGGCAATCTCCTGATTGAGCCAATTGATAAGGTAATCCCACTGTTCCAGCTCCCGGCTCGCCAGGTGATGGGGCAGGTCGAACAGGCTTTTGCCTTCGAAGGCCGCGTTCACGTAGCTCTGGGCATAGCGCAGGTAGGCCAGCACGGGCAGGTCCTGCTGCTCCAGGAATTCCTGCAGGGTGAGGCCCATGCGGGTGCGGGGGTCGATGCGCATGCCCACCACGCCCACGAAGATCCTGCCCTTGCGCACCGCCCGTTCCTCCTGGAGGGCGGCGAGGAAGTCCTGGCTGGCGGCCATGTCGAACATGGACGGGGAGATGGGCACCACGATCTGGGTGGCCAGCTTCAGGGCCCGTTCCAGCATCTTGCCGTGGAGGCCGGCGGGGGAATCGATCACCAGCCAGTCGGGGCTGGCGCCGGACTGGAAGCGCAGGATGGGCGGCAGGCTTTCGTCCCGCAGGTCCAGCCAGGCGGAGGCGGACTGCTGCCGGTCCATGTCCATGAGGGCCACCTGCTGGCCGATGCCGGCCAGGTAGCCCGCCAGGTTGGTGGCCAGGGTGGTCTTGCCGCTGCCGCCCTTGGGGTTGGCCACCAGCAGGGTCTTCATCTGCCGCTTGCTCATATGCTTCTCCGAGTCAGTTGCCCGCCACCAGCATCACCACCCAGTTGCCCATGGCCACGGCCCCACAGAGGATGGCGAGAAAACCGCCGCCACGACCTTTCGACAGACGCAGGGCCAGCATCAGGTACACCGCCGTGGCGATGGCGTTGAAGGGCAGCCAGACCAGGGCCTTGAACCAGATGCGCACGCCGGGGTCCGCCACGTTGCCCAGCATGCCGTAGACGAACAGGGCATTGACCGCCAGGGCGGCCAGCAGGAAGCCGTGCCAGTTGCGGAAGCGGTCCAGGGTGTCGCGTTCCTCGCCTTCCGGGATGCGCGGCGCCTGCTCGGGCGAGTCCACGGACATCACGCCTCAGCCCTTGCGTTCCACCTGGCTCACGTCCCGCACCGCGCCGAAGGCGGCGGAGGTGGTCATGGCGGCATAGGCCCTAAGTGCGGCGGACACCGGGCGATCACGGCCCACGGGCTTCCATGCGTCCTGGCGCCGGGCCTCCATGGCGGCCCGGCGCCGGGCCCGTTCCTCGTCGCTCACCGCCCCGCGGATGCCGCGCGTGGGAATGTCGATCTCGATGGTGTCGCCCTCGTCCACCAGGCCGATGTTGCCGCCCTCCGCCGCCGCGGG
>CAZREY010000011.1:0-19547 GCA_964599015.1 uncultured Thiobacillus sp. | reverse complement strand
CACGGTGAACACCTTCCACGGCTGGTTCCTCCACCTCGTCCAGCGCGCCCCCCTGGAGAGTGGCCTCGCCTCCGCAGCCGGGCTGGCCGACCGCACCTCGGTACTGGTGGAGGAAGCCTGGCAGCGCTTCGCCGAGGCCCTCCAGTCCACCCCGGAGGCGCCTCTCGCCCGCCACCTGGACACTCTGTTCCAGGAACTGGGCCTCACCGGCACCCGGCAACTGCTGGAGGATTTCGTCGCCCGGCGGGCGGAAGGGTGGGCGTTCACGCGCGGGGCACAGGCCCCCGTGGAATGGGCCCTCGCCCGGCTGGAAGAGGAGGCGGGGCTCACCCTGGAGGACGACCCAGCGGCCGCCCTCCTCGCCGACCCGGCGTTCCGGGACGACGCCCAGAGCCTCCTCGGCCTGCTGGAACGCAACGGCGAAGGGCTCAAGAAGGACAAGGAGCGGGCCGCCGCCCTCGCCGCCGCCCTGGGCGAAGGCCAGTCCTCCCCGGCACGCTTCGCCCGCCTCTGCGCCGCCCTCCTCACCCAGAAGGGCGACCCCTTCGACCGCAAACCCAGCGCCGCCCAAGCGGGGCGCCTGGGGGGCGAGGCCGCCGAAGCGCGCCTCATCGAACTCCACTACACCCTTGCCGCCCGCGCCCAGGCCGTGCGCGACGCCCTCGCCGCCCAGGCCATGCTGCGTCTGAACCAGGCGGGACTCGCCTGCGGCGCGGCCCTGCTGGAGGCTTACCAGGCCCTCAAGACAGAGCGCCAGACCCAGGACTTCGCCGACGTGGAATGGCGCGCCTCGGCCCTGCTGAACCACTCGGACTACGCCGCCTACATGCAGCACCGCCTGGACGCCCGCTACCGGCACGTCCTCCTCGACGAATTCCAGGACACCAACCCGCTCCAGTGGCAGGCCCTGCGCGCCTGGCTGGATGCTTCCCGGGAGGCGGGCACCGCTCCCACGGTATTCCTGGTGGGGGACCCCAAGCAGTCCATCTACCGCTTCCGCCGCGCGGAGCCCCGGCTGTTCCGGACGGCGGGAGACTGGCTGGCGCAACACTACGGCGCCCAACGCTTCCCCCAGAATGAAACCCGACGCTGCGCTCCCCAGGTGGTGGCCTGGGTCAACGCCGTGTTCGCCCTGCGGCCTGACTACCCCGGGTTCGAACCCCACACCGCCCATCAGGCCCGACTGCCCGGCTGGTGCGAAGTCTTCGCCGCCGAGTCGGGCGACGCCCACCCGCCGGAAACGATGGCCAACCGCCCGCCCCTGACCATGCCCCCCGCCAGCCCGCCACCCAGGCGGGCCCTGGAAGCGGCCTGGGTGGCCCGGCGCATCCAGGAAATCGTCGGCCGCCTGGAGATCAACGACACCCCACCCCGCCCCGCCCGATACGGGGACATCACCCTCCTCTACGCCAAGCGGGCGGAGATCCAGGTGTTCGAGGATGCCTTCAAGGCCATGGGCATTCCCTTCATCACCGACCGGCGCGGCGAACTGCTCGGCACCCTGGAGGCCCGGGACATCACCGCCCTGCTCACCTGTCTGGTGGACCCGCGTGACGACCTGGCCCTGGCCCATGCCCTGAAATCACCCATCTTTGGCCTGGGTGACGAAGACCTGATGACCCTGGCGGACATGGAGGGCATGCCCTGGTGGGAGCGGCTTGCCAGTTGGAGCACCCAGGCCGATGCCCCCGACGCCGTGCGCCGGGCCGCCGCGCTGCTGCATGAGTGGCGCACCCTGGCGGGCGCCCTTCCCGTCCATGACCTACTGGACCGCATCTACCACCAAGGCAATGTGAGCACCCACTACGCCAACGCCGTGCCCGAGCACGTGCGGCCCACCGTGCTGGCCAACCTGGAGGGCCTGCTGGGCATCTCCCTTTCCCTGTCCGGCGGGCGCTATCCCAGCCTGCCCCGCTTCCTGGACGAACTGCGCCGGCTACGGGACAAGGCCGGCCAGGAGGGGCCCGACGAGCCGCCCGCAGCCAGCGGCGACCGGGTGCGCATGCTCACCATACACAGCGCCAAGGGCCTGGAGTCTCCCGTGGTGTTCCTCATCAAGGCCGATGCCGCCTCGGGACGGGACGAACCTTATGGGGTGCTCATGGACTGGCCGCCGGAGTCGGACCGGCCTGTGCATTTCTCCCTGTACGGCCCCCGGGAATGGCGCGGGCCTGGGCGGGATGCCCTGTTCAAGCGGGAACAGGAGCAGGCAGAGGTGGAGCGCCTTAACCTGCTCTACGTGGCCATGACCCGGGCGCGCCAGGCCCTGTTCGTGTCGGGCATCCGGCAGGCGGGGGAACTGGACGACACCAGCTGGCTGGGGCAGTTGGATGCAGCCCTGGAGAAGACCGAGATGAACGACCTGCCCGAGATGGCCTGGCTGGATACCCCCCCTCCGTCTTCCACGGATACAAGGCCCCCTGCGCCGCCGGAATCCGCCCCGGCCTGGCCCGCCATCGGCACCCGCCGTCAGGAGGAAACCCCGGAGGCCGCCTTCGGCACCCTGCTCCATGCCTGGCTGGAGCATCGTTCCGCCGGCAAGGATGACGAGGCCATCCGGGCCCTGCTCCGTGTGGAGGACTCCCGGGCGGAAACCATCGCGGCCACGGCACGCCGCATGCTGTCCCACCCGGAGCTGGCTGCGGCCTTCGATCCCGCGCGCCATGTGCGCGCCCACAACGAACTGGAATTTCTCGACGAGGAAGGCCGTGCGGCGCGCATGGACCGTCTGGTGGAATTCGAACAGGAAGTCTGGATCCTGGATTACAAGAGCGGCGGCCTGGATGAACCGGACCCCGACCGCCGGGCCCACCCCCATCGGGAGCAGATGGAACGCTACCGGCACGCGGCCCAGGCCCTCTTTCCCCACAAGCCCGTGCGCACGGCCCTGGTTTTCGCGGACGGCCTGGTGCATTGGCTTTGAGCGAAACCCGCTTTCGCGAGCCCAAGGCCTAAAGTCCCCCATGGGCCGGCCGATACAAGGGCATCGACGACACAGGAAAACCCCATGACCGATCAAGCGCCCACCCTGCTGGTGGTGGACGACGAGGAATTCAACCGGGACCTCATCAGCGAGTACCTGGAAGACCAGGACTACGTGCTGGATTACGCCGTCGACGGCCTGGAGGCCTGGGAGAAGCTGGATGCCCATCCCTCCGCCTACGACATCGTCCTGCTGGACCGCATGATGCCGCGCATGAATGGCATCGACTTGCTGACCCGCATGAAGGCGGACCCCCGCCTGGCCACCATTCCCGTCATTCTGCAGACGGCCGCCACCGCGCCCGAGCAGATGGCCGAAGGCATGCGCCTCGGGGCCTATTACTACCTGGGCAAGCCCTTTCCGCGCCAGGCCCTGGAAGTGGTGGTATCCACCGCCCTGGCCGACAGCCAGAGCCAGCATGCGATGCGTACCGCCCTGGCGCGCACCCAGCGGGTGCTGCACCTGCTCAGCGAGGCGCGCTTCAACTTTCGCAGCCTGGACGAGGCCCGCGCCCTGGCCGCCGAACTCGCCAGCCGCGCCGCCCATCCCGGCATGGCGGTCATCGGGCTGACGGAACTGCTCATCAACGCCGTGGAGCACGGCAATCTCGGCATCGACTACGCCGCCAAGAGCCGGCTGCTCCAGGAAGGCCACTGGCACGAGGAGGTGGACCGGCGCCTGGCGGACCCGGCCTATGCCCACCGCCAGGTCGGCGTGGACTGCCGGTTCTCCGGCCACGAGGCCACCATCACCATCCAGGACCAGGGCGACGGCTTCGAGTGGCAAAGTTTCCTGGAGATGCACCCGGACCGCGCCTTCGACCTGCATGGCCGGGGCATCGCCATCGCCCGGCAGCTCTCGTTCACGCGCATGGAATTCCTGGGCAACGGCAATACCGTTCGGGTGACGTTTCCGCTGCCTTAAGCACCTATTTCAGCGCAACGCATATCCCTACAATGGCGAGGTTGCCAATCCGAAACCCGCGCCATGCCCGTCAATCTCTCCGCCCCCGATCCAGCTTCCCTCCTGTCCGTGCCCGGCGTGGAACTGGGCATCGCCTCTGCCGGCATCAAGAAAGCCGGGCGCAAGGACGTGCTGGTCATGTCCATCGCCCATGACTCGGAAGTGGTGGGCGTGTTCACCCAGAACCGCTTCTGCGCCGCTCCCGTCACCGTGTGCAAGGAGCACCTCCATGGCGACGGACACATCCGGGCCCTGGTGGTGAACACGGGCAACGCCAACGCCGGCACCGGCGAGGACGGCCTGGCCCGGGCCCGCCGGACCTGCGCCGCCCTGGCGGAATGCATGGGCATCCAGCCCGAACAGGTGCTGCCCTTCTCCACCGGCGTCATCCTGGAACCCCTGCCCGTGGACAAGCTCACGGCCACGCTGCCCGCCGCCGTGGCGGACCTGAAGCCCGCCAACTGGGCCGAGGCCGCCCAGGCCATCATGACCACGGACATCGTGCCCAAGGCCGCCAGCCGCAAGGTGGCCCTCAACGGAACGGACTTCGTGGTCACCGGCATCGCCAAGGGCTCCGGCATGATCCATCCCAACATGGCCACCATGCTGTCCTTCCTGGCCACTGACGCCCCCGTGTCCTGCGAGGCCCTGGAGGCCATCCTGCGCCACGCGGTGAACAAGTCGTTCAACTGCATCACCGTGGACGGCGACACTTCCACCAACGACTCCTGCATCCTCGTCGCCACCGGCGCCACGGACGCGCCGGTGATCATGGACGACGGCGATCCCCGCTTCCCCAGCCTGCAGGCCGCCGTCACCGAGGTCATGGTCCAGCTGGCCCAGGCCATCGTGCGGGACGGCGAGGGCGCCACCAAGTTCATGGAAGTGCGGGTGGAAGGCGGCCGGGACGAGGCCGAGTGCAAGCAGGTGGCCTACGCCATCGCCAAGTCCCCCCTGGTGAAGACCGCCTTCTTCGCCTCGGACCCCAACTTGGGCCGCATCCTGGCGGCCATCGGCTACGCCGGCATCGGCGACCTGGACGTGGACCGCATTCGCCTGTGGCTGGGTAATGTGCTGGTGGCGGAAAACGGCGGCCGCGCCCCGTCCTACCAGGAAGCGGAAGGCGCCCGGGTCATGGCCGCGCCGGAGATCAACGTGCGGGTGGACCTGGCCCGGGGCGATAGCGTGGCCACGGTATGGACCTGCGACTTCTCATATGACTACGTGAAGATCAACGCGGAGTACCGCACCTGAAGCCGCCGGCCATGAACGACGACGACGTGTTCGAGGGCGACGAGGCGGCTTACCAGATCAGCCCGGAACTCGCCCTTCTGGTTGCCCGCGCCAACGACCTGCTGAGCCGACTGGACGCCTGGCTGCCACCGCCAGCCCCGCTTGTCGACTGGCGCGCCACATTGGCCTGCCGCTGGCGCGGCGAGTCAGGTCAATGCTCGGGCCGGGGCCGGCTGGTGCCGGTGGCCACCCTCAACTGCCCGCCCTGGGAAGCCCTCACCCACATCGACGAGCAGAAGACCGCCCTGGAACGCAACATCCGCCAGTTCCTCAAGGGCCTGCCCGCCAACAACGTGCTGCTCAGCGGCAGCCGGGGCTGCGGCAAGTCCTCCCTCATCAAGGCCCTGCTGCCCCGTTTCGCCAAGCAGAAGCTGCGCCTGGTGGAGGTGGACCGGGACGACCTCGTCCACCTGCCGGAGATCACCGAGCGCCTGGCGGACCAGCCCTGGCGCTTCATCCTGTTCACGGACGACCTGTCCTTCGAGCCGGGGGACGCCGCCTACAAGCCCCTGAAGGCCGCCCTGGACGGCTCCGTGGCGGGCCTGCCGGAGAACGTGCTCATCGCCGCCACCTCCAACCGGCGCCACCTCATGCCGGAGTTCATGGCGGAAAACGCTGCCGCCCGTACCGACGAGCGAGGCGAGATCCGCCCGGGCGAAAGCACCGAGGAGAAGGTCAGCCTTTCGGACCGCTTCGGCCTGACCCTGACCTTCTGGCCCTTCAGCCAGGACGACTACCTGGCCATCGTGGCCGGCTGGGTGGAGACTCTGGGAGGCCGGGCCGACGAGGCCATGCTGACCGAGGCCCTGCAATGGGCCATCCAGCGGGGCGGCCGCTCCGGCAGGGTGGCCCAGCAGTTCGCCCGGGACTGGGTAGGCCGTCAGGGCCTGCGCAGGAAACGTTGAGGAAAACAAGAAAATGACAGGGAGAAAACATGTCGCTTGCCGTTGTGAGAAGCCGCGCCCTGGCGGGCATGGAGGCACCGGAAGTCGTCGTTGAGACCCACCTGGCCAACGGCTTGCCCGCCTTTACCCTGGTGGGCCTGCCTGAAGCAGAGGTGAAAGAGGCCCGGGATCGGGTGCGGGCCGCCCTGCTGCAGTCCGGCTTCGAGTTCCCCCAGCGCCGCATCACCGTCAACCTGGCCCCCGCCGACCTGCCCAAGGAATCGGGCCGCTTCGATCTGCCTATCGCCCTGGGCCTGCTGGCGGCCTCGGGCCAGCTGCCCGTCCAGGCCCTGGAAGGCTACGAATTCGCCGGCGAGCTGGCCCTCACCGGGGCCCTGCGCCCCATCCGCGGCGCCCTGGCCATGATGCTCTCCGCCGCCCGGGACGCGCGCGCCTTCATCCTGCCCGGTGATAACGCCGAGGAGGCGGCCCAGGTGCGGGACGCCCGGGTATTCGGCGCCCGCAGCCTGCTGGAGGTCTGCGCCCATCTGCTGGATCGGACGCCCCTGCCCCAGGCTGTTCCACGTGAAACAGGCAGCGCCCTTCCCTACCCCGACCTGGCGGACGTGAAGGGCCAGCAGGCCGCCCGCCGCGCCCTGGAGGTGGCCGCCGCCGGGGGCCATTCCCTGCTCATGAGCGGCCCCCCGGGCACCGGCAAGTCCATGCTGGCGGCGCGCCTGCCCGGCATCCTGCCGTCCATGACCCAGGAGGAGGCCCTGGAGTCCGCCGCCGTGCTGTCCCTCTCCAGCGCCTTCCGCCCCGAGGCCTGGGGCCGGCGGCCCTTCAGGTCGCCCCACCACACCGCCTCCGGCGTGGCCCTGGTGGGGGGCGGCAATCCGCCCCGGCCCGGCGAGGTGAGCCAGGCCACCCATGGCGTGCTGTTCCTGGACGAGCTGCCGGAATTCGACCGCAAGGCCCTGGAAGTGCTGCGGGAGCCCCTGGAGAATGGCCGCATCACCATCTCCCGCGCCGCGCGCCAGTCCGACTTCCCCGCCCGCTTCCAGCTGGTGGCGGCCATGAACCCCTGCCCCTGCGGCTACCTGGGCCATGCTTCCGGCCGCTGCCGCTGCACGCCGGAACAGGTGGCCCGTTACCGGGGACGCCTGTCCGGCCCCCTGCTGGACCGCATCGACCTGCACATCGAGGTGCCGGCCCTGCCCGAGTCGGAGCTCACCCAGGCAGGCCGTGGAGAAGACTCCGCCACGGTGCGGGCACGGGTGGACAAGGCGCGGGAGACCCAGATCCAACGCCAGGGCAAGCCCAACGCCTACCTGGCCGGACGAGAGATCGAACATCACTGCGCGACGGATGAGGCGGCCCTGACCCTGCTGAAACAGGCCATCGCCCGCCTCAACCTGTCCGCCCGGGGCTACCACCGGGTCCTGCGGGTGGCGCGCACCATCGCCGACCTGGCCGGATCGGCCACCATCGCCCCGGCCCATGTAGCCGAGGCGGTGCAGTACCGCCGGCTTGCGACGGCCGGTTCTGGTTGATAATCGCCCCATGAACGCCCTGGCAAACTGGACCGAGGAGAAGCGCTCCGCCTGGCTGTACCGCATCGTCTCCGACGCGGAATCGGGCACGCCGCGCCAGGTGCTGTTCCTGGAACTGGCCCAGGCCGCCGACAAGCAGGCGGCCATCTGGGCGGATGCCCTGTTGAAGGCCGGCCAGCCAGTGCCCGACACCTACCGGCCGGACCCGCGCACCCGTCTCATCGGCTGGCTCATCCCCCGTCTGGGGGTGCGCGCCATGAAGGGGGTGCTGGCGGCCATGAAGGTACGGGGCATGAGCCTGTACCAGGGCCCCAGGCCCAGGGGCATCCCCACGCGCCTGGACCAGATCGATCCAGACCTGCACAAGTCCCCCGGCAGCGGCAACCTGCGCGCCGCGGTGTTCGGCGTCAACGACGGCCTCATCTCCAACGCCAGCCTGATCCTGGGGGTGGCCGGCGCCGGCGCCGCCGCGGACGTGATTCTGCTTTCCGGGGTGGCGGGCCTGCTGGCGGGCGCCTTCTCCATGGCGGCGGGGGAATACGTGTCCGTGCGCTCCCAGCGGGAATTCCACGAATACCAGATGTCCCTGGAACGGGAGGAACTGGACCAGTACCCCCAGGAGGAGGCGGCGGAGCTCGCCCTCATCTACGAAGCCAAGGGCATCGACGCCGCCCAGGCGCGACAGATGGCCGACGCCCTGCTGCGGGATCCGGACCGGGCCCTGGACACCCTGGCCCGGGAGGAACTGGGCCTGAACCCGGACGAGCTGGGCTCTCCCTGGGGCGCGGCCCACAGCTCCTTCATCTCCTTCGCCCTGGGCGCCTGCCTGCCTGTCCTGCCTTATGTGCTGCTTTCCGGAGAGAACGCCTTCCTCGGCGTGGTGGCGGTCACGGCCATCGCCCTGTTCGGCGTGGGCGCGGCCATCAGCCTGTTCACCGGTCGCCACGCCTTGTGGGGCGGGTCGCGCATGCTCCTCATCGGCGCTGCCGCAGGCGCCGCCACCTGGGCCATAGGCAAGGCACTGGGCGTGGCTCTCGGCTAAACTCGCTCCTCGCTTCTCCCAATCCGCCACCCATGACACCCACATACAGCATCGAATTCTTCCCGCCCAAGACCGAGGAAGGCATGGCCAAGCTGCGGGAAACCCGGCGCCAGCTGGCCCAGCTCAACCCCAAGTTCTTCTCCGTGACCTTCGGCGCCGGGGGCTCCACCCAGGAGCGCACCCTGGAAACCGTGGTGGAAATCCAGAAGGAAGGACTGGCCGCCGCGCCCCACCTGTCCTGCGTGGGTTCCACCCAGGGCAAGATCCGGGAGATCCTGGAAATCTACAAATCCCACGGCATCCGCCACATCGTCGCCCTGCGGGGCGATCTGCCCTCCGGCATGGCGGACCCGGGTGAATTCCGCTACGCCAATGAACTGGTGGCCTTCATCCGCCAGGAAACCGGCGACTGGTTCGAGATCGAGGTGGCCGCCTACCCGGAGACCCACCCCCAGGCCCGCAACTACCGCGAGGACCTGCTCAATTTCAGGCGCAAGTGCGAGGCGGGGGCCAATTCGGCCATCACCCAGTACTTCTTCAACGCCGACGCCTATTTCAACTTCCTCGACGACTGCGCCGAACTGGGCGTGGACCTGCCCATCGTGCCGGGCATCATGCCCATCTCCAATTTCAGCCAGCTGGCGCGCTTCTCCGCCATGTGCGGCGCCGAGATCCCCCGCTGGCTGGGCCGCAAGATGGAAAGCTACCTGGACGACACGGCCTCCATCCGCGCCTTCGGCCTGGATTTCGTCACCGGACTGTGCGAACGGCTGTTGGAGGGCGGCGCACCCGGCTTACACTTCTACACCCTGAACCAGGCGGGTTTGACCAGTACCATTTGGCAAAGACTGGGCCTGGAGCAGTGAGGAGAGACAACGATACAGTCGGGCACACCCGTCGGAGGAACGGATATTCGCTGATGGCGCTATTCGTCTCCACAACCTCCTAGAACTGTTAGGTACGTGGCACAAGCCGTGGCTGCCTTGACCCGCTCCCCCGTCAAGTCAGATCCGCGGACAACGTTAGCAAAGCGATACTTGACCCTGTAAAGCGGAGGCCATCGTGCGGATATTGTTGGCGGATGATCACCCCCTGTTCCGGGAAGGGCTCAAACCGGTCCTGGAAAAGCTTGAGGACGACATCGATCTGGTGGAGGCGATGGACTATCCCACCGCCTTCGAGGCCATGCACCGCGCTGGCAATCTCCATGGCGGCGTGGATCTGGCCCTGCTGGACCTGTACATGCCGGGCATGGACGGCATCGAGGGCATCATCCGCTTTCGCGCCGCTTTTCCCGACATCCCCGTGGTGGTGCTGTCCGCCTCCGAGCAAACCGAGGACATCCAGACCCTGCTGGCGGCGGGCGCTCTGGGTTACCTGACCAAGGCTTCCCCCAGCGATGTGATCCTGGGCGCCCTGCGCCTGGTGCTGGCGGGCGGCGTTTACGTGCCTCCCAGCATTCTGGACCGAAATGGCAGCCCCTCCATCCTGCCGGACCCTATCCGCCATGCCGCCCTGACCTCACGCCAGATCGACGTCCTGCGGGAATTGGCCAAGGGGCTCAGCAACAAGCAGATCGCCAAGTCGCTGGAGGTGACCGAAGGCACGGTGAAAATCCACCTGGCCGCCATATTCCGCATCCTCAAGGTCAACAACCGTACCGAGGCGGTGTTGGTGGCGCAAAAAATGGGGCTGCACAAAATACACTAGCCCGTCCGTAACCCCCTCCCCACGGCCCCTTCGCCCGAGTCATCCTTGCCTCCATCTGCCTCCGCTCCAGGCGCTTCTTCCACTCTGAGCCTGCGGCTCCGCATCCTGATCGTCGCCCTCCTGCCCCTGCTGGTGGCTGTGGGCCTCTTCGCGGCCTATTTCGCCCATCGCAGCGTCGGTGAAGCGGAAATCGCCCTCACCACCAAGGGCCGTGATGCCGTGCGCCGCCTGGCAGAAGGCATCGCCTTCGATTTTTTCACCGGCAATCTGCCCTACGTCAAACGGCAGATGGACTTGGAGCACAACAGCCTAGGAGCCCAGTCCGTCGCCGTGACCGACGGGAAGGACTGGATCCTGCTGAGCGGCGCCCCCGCCCCGCTGCCCGAACTCTCGGACCAGCCACCGCCGCCGCAACAGCGCAAAAGCGGACTGTACTTCTTTGCCCATCCGGTCAAGCTGCCCACCCCCCCGGAAGCAGACCCCTATCTGGAAGCCACCGTTCCGTCCCACTCGCCGCGAGCCTATGTCGTCATCGCCCTGGCCCGTACATCTGTTGAACTGACCCGCTCCCAGGTTGGATTGGCCGCCGCCGGCATGGCGTTTGCCAGCATCAGCCTCGCCCTGATTCTCGCTTGGCGCTTGTCCGGCAAAGTCAGTGAGCCCTTACATGCGCTCACCAAGACCGTGGGCCGCATCTCCCAAGGCGACCTGGGCGAACGCGTGCGGGAAGATTCCCCCGGGGAGATCGGCCAACTGCAGCAGGGCATCAATCGCATGGCCACCCGGCTGGAGGAGAACCAGCGCATCCAGGAACTGCGTATCCAGGAGGCCACGGCCGAGTTGCGCGCGCAAAAGGCCCAGGCGGAATCCGCCACCCTGGCGAAAAGCCGCTTCCTGGCCGCCGCCAGCCACGACCTGCGCCAACCCCTCCACGCCCTGTCCCTGCTGGTGGAAGCCCTGCTGGAAAGGGTGCCGGAAGGGGA
The DNA here is from genome assembly GCA_964599015.1 of uncultured Thiobacillus sp. Taxonomy (GTDB): domain Bacteria; phylum Pseudomonadota; class Gammaproteobacteria; order Burkholderiales; family Thiobacillaceae; genus PFJX01. The sequence continues at coordinate 8,136 of CAZREY010000011.1, read as the reverse complement.
GGCAAAGCGCCTGGCGGAACACATCGAATCCTCCGCCAGCACCATGGAAAACCTGCTGAACGCCCTGTTGGACCTGTCACGCCTGGACGCGGGCGTGGTGGAAGCCCGGCCGGAATGTTTTCCCCTGGACCGGGTGCTGGAAAATCTGGAACGACAATTCGCCCCCATGGCCGCCATCAAGGGCCTCAGGCTGAGCGTGCGCCGTACCCGGGCCTGGATTTACAGCGACCCGGCCTTGCTGGAGCGCATCCTGGCCAACCTGGTTTCCAACGCCCTGCGTTATACCGACACGGGGGGGATTCTGGTGGGGGCCCGACGGGTGCAGCGGGACTGGCTTCGGCTGGAGGTCTGGGACACGGGCAAGGGCATCCCCGCGGAATTCCAGGCCAAGGTGTTCGAGGAGTATTTCCAGCTCGCCAACCCCGAGCGCCACCGGGACAAGGGACTGGGGCTGGGGCTTGCAATCGTGTCCCGCCTGGCGCGGCTCCTGGGGAGCAGCGTGCAGGTCCGCTCCCGCATGGACAAAGGCTCCTGCTTCCATCTGCGATTTGCCCGCTGCCATGCCCGCCGGGAGGAACAGGTCAAACCGGCAAGCAAGGGTGTGGCCATTCCCCTGGAACATGCCCTGGTGGCCTTCATCGACGACGACGACTCCATCCTGGAAGCCATGGTGGAAGTGTTCGACCAATGGGGCGTGGCCCTGGCCGCCGGCGAGGACGGTGACCAGGTACGGCGTGAACTGGAGGAGTTGGGGCGCAAGCCGGATGTGATCCTCTCCGATTACCGCTTGAAGGATGGGAAGACGGGGGTTGACGCCATCGCCACCCTGCAGGAGGCCTTCGGGCCCCTTCCCGCGGCCCTGCTCACCGGCGACACGGCCCCCGAGACCATCCAGGCCCTGCGCCAGTCCGGCCTGCCGGTGCTGCACAAACCGCTGAAACCCGCCAAACTTAGGGCCTTTCTCTCCCATCTGCTGGCGGATAACAACCGCGCCCCCACGACATGATCAAGAAGATTTCCTTCACCCTAATCGCCCTGGGCCTGTTGCTGGCGCCCGGTTACTGGATCTACGCCAAGTTCTACACCGGCAGCGAGGCCGCCCTACTCAGCCTGAGCCCCGGCTCGCCCCTGGAGGGGGGGCGCCCCACCTGGCGTTCCGGCGAGTTCAGCCTGGGGGCGGACATGGCCCCCCTGGGCCTGATCCTCCTGGCCCAGGGGCATTTCTCCCCCAACATGGATGAAAACAAACCTCCACGAGACCTCTACACCGCTACCCTGTCCCGCGACAATGAAGCCGCCAAACCCCTGGGCTTTTCTCTGGGTGTGAGCAATGTGTCCGATTCCAACCCCTCTTTCCGTGAACATCTGCTGCTGATGCACCAGGTCCAGGCCGGCACCTATCGCGTGGAGGTGACCGCCGTGAATCCGCCGGTTATCCAGATGGACCGCATGCAGCTGCAGGTGCGCCAGAACCTGCTCGAGCCAGACCCCCGCGTCGTCACCGGCGGCATCATCCTGTTCATCCTGGGCATCCTCGGCCTGGTTATGAGTTGAGCGTTGTTCGTAAATGGCCCTGGTGCGCCTCCGCTTCCGGGGCGTCACGCCGAGTGTTGCCCCTGGGGTCATCCAGGAAGGGCGGACGGGCGTTGAAGCATCATGATCCCCCAGCGGAGCCGCCATGAAACACCTGTCCCCCCTTCCCCTGCTTCTCCTGCTGTCCGGCTGCATCTCCTTCAACTCCAGCGAATCCCCTGCACCGGCCTATCTGGACGCCTGCCACAACAAGGAACAACAGTGCCGGGAAATCTGTGGCGACAAGGGGGTGCAGGCCTTCAGCTGCTCCGCCCGGCCGGGCGAGGGCGTGAACCTGAAATGCGAATGCCGCCGCCCCGGCGTGGCGATGTAGCGTTCCTGAACGCCTAGAACGCCTGCAGACGGCGGAGGTCTTCCCCCTCCAGCCAGCGCCAGGCCCCCGCATTCATATCTTCCGGCAAAATCAGGCCACCGACGGCGACCCGGGCCAGGGCCGCCACCCGATTGCCCGCCGCGGCCACCATGCGTTTGGCCTGATGGTATCGACCCTCGGCCAGGGTCAGCCTCAGTGAGCACTCGCTTACAAGTTCACATTCCAGGGCCGCCACCGGTTCGGCGGTGTCGTGGAGCACCACCCCCCGCCGTAGGGCGTCCACCTGGTCCTCGCGCACGGGGTGCTTGGTGGTAACCGCATACACCTTGGGCACCTTGTGCCTTGGGGAAATCAGGCGATGGATGAAATCGCCGTCGTCGCTGAACAGCAGCAGCCCCGTGGTGTCCTCGTCCAGCCGGCCCATGGGTTGCACACCCCGCCGCACCAGGGGCTCAGGCAACAGGGAAAGCACGCTGGGATGATGCTTTGGGGAGCGGGAGCACTCATAACCCGCCGGCTTGTTCAGCAGCACATAGGCCTTGGGCCGGAAGGTCCATGACTCCCCATCCACTTCGAAGCCCAAACCCTCCGTCTCCAACTCCAGGAAGGGATCCTCCGCCACCTTGCCTGCCAACCTTACCCGACCATCGCGGACAAGCTGGCGGCACTCCTTGCGGCTGCCGAAACCCTGGGACTGCAGGATACGCTCCAGCGCGGTGGTACCCGACATATGCGGCTCAGCGATCGCCCACGGTGAGGGACTCGCCATTGTCCCGGGGGCCCAGGGCCAGCAGATAGGGCACGGCGCCCTTCGCCCACGCCTCGGGGCCGGGATACATGCCCGCATCGCCACCGAAGCACGAACGCAGCATGTCCGTATCGATGATGCCCGGTGACAGGGGAATGGCCGCCATGCCCATCGGCAACTCCTGGGCCAGGGCCTTGGTCAGCCCCTCCATGGCCCACTTGGTGGCGCAGTAGGGGGCCACGTTGGGGTCCGTCTCCCGGCCCCACCCGGAGCTGAAGTTGACGATGACGCCCCTGCCCCGCTCCACCATGGCTGGCACGAAATGGCGGATCACGTTGGCCACGCCCTTGATGTTCACGTCGATGACCGCGTCGAATTCCTGGACAGGTACTTCCCAGAGGGGCGCGTTGCGGTTGATGAGGGCGGCGTTGTTGAGCAACAGGTCCGGCGGTCCCATGGCCGCCAGCACCTCCTTCGCCCAGGCGGCCACGGCAGCATCATCGGTCACATCCACCACGGCAAAGCGGTTGGCCGGGCCATGGACCTGGTTCAGTTCGGCTATGGCCTCCCCATTGCGGCCGCAGCCCTCGACGCGATGGCCCCGGCGGATGAATTCCGCCGTCAGGGCTCGGCCCAGACCGCGGCTGACGCCGGTGATGAGGATACGTTTGGCGCTCACGGGCGAATTCTCAGCGTCAGGATGCCTTGGGTAGCCGGGCCAGGAAACGGTCCAATTGGTTGGCGAAGGCCTGGCGATCCGCCTGGGAAAAGACCGCCGGCCCTGAGACCGCCACGCCGCTGCCGCGCAGTTCCTCCATGAAATCCCGCATGTTGAGACGCTCGCGGATGTTTTCCAGGCTGTAGAACTCACCCCGGGGATTCAGGGCATGGCCCCCCTGCTCAATCACCTGGGCGGCCAGGGGAATGTCGGCGGTGATGACCAGGTCCCCCGGTGCCATGCGGCGGGCGATCTCGTTGTCCGCCACATCGAAACCACCGGGCACCTGCAGGGCGCGTATGTAGGTGGAAGGTGGTACCCGCAGCAGCTTGTTGGCCACAAGGGTCATGGGCAGCCTAACCCGTTCCGCGGCGCGGAACAGGATGTCCTTGATGACCGCGGGCGTTGCGTCCGCGTCCACCCAGATGTGCATGGCCAGGAGGCGTCAAACGTCCAGGTTCCGCACCCCCAGGGCATTGGACTCTATGAAGTTGCGGCGGGGCTCCACTTCCTCGCCCATGAGGGTGGTGAAGATGCCGTCGGCGGCGATGGCGTCCTCGATCTGCACCTTGAGCAGACGGCGTACGCTGGGGTCCATGGTGGTTTCCCACAGCTGTTCCGGGTTCATCTCTCCCAGGCCCTTGTAGCGCTGGATGCCGATGTTCTTTTTCACCTCGCCCAGCAGCCATTCCAGGGCCTGGCGGAAGTCCTGGGCCGGGGCCTTGGCCTCGCCGCGGCGGATCTCCGCCCCTTCCCGCAGGAGACCCACCAGGATGTCGGAGGTGCGGCGCAGCTGGTCGTAATCGCCCCCTTCAACGAAATTGGCGTCTAGATAGCTGGTGTGGCCGATGCCATGCCGGGTCTTGGTGATCTCCAGGCGCCAGATGCGTGTATCCGCGCTATCGCCTTCCGGTTCTTCGCCCTCCAGCAGGGGGGTGATCTTCACGGGCCCCAGCTTGGCCAGTTCCCTGGTAAGGCTGTCCGTCGCTGTCCGGGCCCCCGCCTCGTCCGCCAGGGATATGGCCGGCACCTTGAGCAGGGTGTAGAGCACATCCGCGTCCAGACGCCGGGCCAGGCGCTCGATCATGGCCTCGGCCAGCAGGAATTCCCGGGCGATGCGCTCGAAGCTCTCCTTGGGCATGGCCTCGGCATTGGCGGCGGGGATCAGTTCCGCGCCATTGAGTGCCTCCCGCAGCAGGTATTGCTTCAGCTCGTAGTCGTCCTTGAGATAGGTCTCCCGCTTGCCCTGTTTAACCTTGTAAAGGGGCGGCTGGGCGATGTAGATGTGGCCCCGCTCCACCAGCTCGCCCATCTGGCGGTAGAAGAAGGTGAGCAGCAGCGTGCGGATGTGGGAGCCGTCCACATCCGCATCGGTCATGATGATGATACGGTGATAGCGCAGCTTTTCCGGGTTGTAGTCGTCCTTGCCGATGCCCGTACCCAGGGCGGTGATGAGGGTGGCCACCTCCTGGGAGGACAGCATCTTGTCGAAGCGGGCCTTTTCCACGTTCAGTATCTTGCCCTTGAGGGGCAGGATGGCCTGGAACTTGCGGTCCCGGCCCTGCTTGGCGGATCCGCCGGCAGAGTCGCCCTCCACCAGGTAGAGCTCAGACAGGGCTGGGTCCTTTTCCTGGCAGTCCGCCAGCTTTCCGGGCAATCCGGCTGAATCCAGCACGCCCTTGCGCCGGGTCATCTCCCGGGCCTTGCGGGCGGCCTCCCGGGCCCGGGCGGCCTCCACGATCTTGCCGCATATGGTCTTGGCGTCCAGGGGTTTTTCCAGCAGGAATTCCGCCAGCTTGCCGGCCACCACCTCCTCCACCGCCGGGCGGGCCTCGGAAGACACCAGCTTCATCTTGGTCTGGGAGGAGAACTTGGGATCAGGCATTTTCACCGACAGCACGCAGGCCAGACCCTCGCGCATGTCATCGCCGGTGATGTCCACCTTGGCCTTCTTGGCGATCTCGTTTTCCTCGATGTATTTGTTGATCACCCGGGTCATGGCGGCGCGCAGGCCGGTGAGGTGGGTGCCGCCGTCCGCCTGGGGGATGTTGTTGGTGAAGCACAGCACCTGCTCCTGGTAGCTGTTGTTCCACTGCATGGCCACTTCCACGCTGATGGGCGCACCGCCGATGTTGCTCTCCCCCGTGGAATGGAAAACGTTGGGATGCAGCACGCTCTTGTTGCGGTTGATGTATTCGACGAAGCCTTTCACCCCGCCTGAGAAGGCGAAGTTCTCGGTGCGGCCGTCCCGCTCGTCGATGAGTTCGATCTTCACGCCGTTGTTTAGGAAGGACAACTCGCGGATGCGCTTGGACAGGATGTCGTAATGGAACTCCACGTGACCGAAGATTTCCTCGTCCGCCAGAAAGTGTACTTCCGTGCCCCGGCGGGTGGTGTCACCCACGACGCGCAGGGGGGACACCTCGACGCCGTTCTGCACCTCGACGACCCGGTTCACGGCGTGGCCCCGCTCGAACTCCATGACGTGCTTCTTGCCATCCCGGTTGACGGACAGGCGCAGCCACTTGGACAGGGCATTCACGCAGGACACCCCAACGCCATGCAGGCCGCCGGAGACCTTGTAGCTGTTCTGGTTGAACTTGCCGCCGGCGTGCAGCACGCACATGACGATCTCGGCGGCGGAGCGCTTGGGCTCGTGCTTGTCGTCGAACTTGATGCCCGTGGGGATGCCACGTCCGTTGTCGCTGATGGAGATGGAGTTGTCCGGGTGGATGATCACCTTGATGTCGTCACAGTAGCCCGCCAAGGCCTCGTCGATGGCGTTGTCCAGCACCTCGAACACCATGTGGTGCAGGCCGGTACCGTCGGAAGTGTCGCCGATGTACATGCCCGGGCGCTTGCGCACCGCTTCCAGACCTTCCAATTGCTGAATGCTGGACTCGTCGTAGCCGCCGTTTTCGGTACCGTTTTGCTGTTCCACGTGAAACCTTTTCTTAGGGAGTGGGAAGTGGGAAATGGGATGTGGGGCTGAAACGGCAGTGGGGTTACCCACTGCCTACTCCCCACTCTCTGACTTCAGATGCGCATGGGCATGACCACGTAGCGGAAGTTTTCGTCCGCCGGCACGGTGATCAACATGGAACTAGTGGGATCGCCGAAGGAGCAGTTTACCGACTCCCCTTCCAGGTTGTTGAGTGCATCCTGCAGGTACTGGACATTGAAGCCGATATCCAAGGGTTCCCCAGTGTAATCGATGTCGAGTTCCTCCTGGGCCTCTTCCTGCTCGTTGTTGCTGCAGGCGATGCGCAGACTGCCGGAGGTCAGGGCCAGGCGCACGCCGCGGTACTTGTCGTTGGTAAGGATGGCAGCCCGGGTGAGGGACTGGGACAGGCGCTGGCGCTCGATGTCGAACACCTTGTCGTGGCCCACGGGAATGACCCGCTGCCAGTCCGGGAATTTGCCGTCCACCACCTTGCTGCGCAACTCGAAGTCGGGGCGGCGGAACACCACCTGGCTCTGGTTCACCTGCACATGAATGGCCTCGTCCCCGTCCCCCAGCAGCTTGATCAGTTCCAGTACGGTCTTGCGGGGCAGGATCACGTCCACCCCCTGGCCCACCTCCTCCGGCAATTCGGCGGCATCCACGGCCAGTCGGTGTCCATCCGTGGCGGCCACGGTGAGGCGCTTTCCCTGCACCGACATAAGCATGCCATTCAGGTAATACCGGATGTCCTGTACGGCCATGGCGTACTGCACCCGGGACAGCAATTTGCGCACCAGGGCCTGGGGCAGACTGAAGGACTGGCCCTGACCATCGGGGATCTGCAGCTTAGGGAAATCCCGCGCCGGCAAGGTCTGCAGGCTGAAGCGGCTGCGACCCGCCTGGACCTTGAGCTGCTCGCCGCTCAGGTCCAGGGCAATGGGATCCACACCGCCCAGGGATCGGCAGATGTCCAGAAACTTGCGCGCCGATACGGTAAACGCCGCGTCGGCCGCCCCCTGCTCTTCCGCCCATGTGGTGATCTGCAGTTCCAGGTCCGTGGCGACAAAGGCTGCTCGGCCACCCACCACTTCTACGAGGACATTGGAAAGAATGGGTAGGGTGTGCTTGCGCTCCACTACGCCGGCCACGGCTTGCAGCGGTTTGAGCAGGGCGTCCTTTGAGGATTTCAGTACAAGCATTTATCTCTTCCTGATGGTTTTAATAAGTACCGGGGTTTTCTGTGAACAAGCTGGAAAAGTTTATCAAGATCATCGGCTTAGGCTGTTGAAAATCCGGTGGGCCAGGTTGTGGGTAGGAACGGGACAGTTTGTTGATAACTTTTCCATGTTCTGATTTTCCATGACTTATCCCCATTTCTTACATCACTTATCCACTGATTGATACATGCCGTACCGCTTTGCCGCCTAGCCGGTCAGTACCTGGATAAGCAGGTTGTAGTCCCGCCGCAGGACCTGATCCGAGGCTTTCAATTCCTCTATCTTGCCGCAGGCGTGCAGGACAGTGGTGTGATCCCGCCCGCCGAAGGACTGGCCGATTTCCGGGAAAGACAGGTCTGTAAGTTCCCTGGCCAGGTACATGGCCATTTGGCGCGGTCGGGCCAGGTTGCGCGTACGTTTCTTGGAAAACATATCGGCCACCTTGATTTTGTAATAGTCGGCCACGGTCTTCTGGATGTTCTCGATGGACACTTGGCGGTTTTGTACCGCCAGCAGGTCCTTCAGGGCCTCCTTTGCCACTTCCGCGCTGATGGACAGCTTGTTGAACCGGGCGTAGGCAATGACCCGCTTCAGGGCCCCTTC
>CAZREY010000010.1:0-19595 GCA_964599015.1 uncultured Thiobacillus sp. | reverse complement strand
GGCCATGAGCAGGGGCTTGGGCGTGTGGTCCGTGAGGGGGCGCATGCGCTCCCCCAGGCCGGCGGCCAGGACCATGGCCTTGAAAGGGGATGGGGGATGGGGGATGGGGGATGGGCGGGACATCAGAAGGTGTAGCCCACTGCGGCGGCCTTGCCCTCGATCTGATCCAGCAGGCGCAGGAAATCCCCCAGGCCGTTGTAGCGCTGGCAGGCCCGGCGCAGGTAGTCCATCACCAGGGGCATGTCCTTCAGGTAGCCGTCCTTGCCGTCCCGGTGGCAGAGGCGGGCGAAGATGCCCAGCACCTTGATGTGGCGCTGCACGCCCATCCACTCGAAGTCCCGGTAGAAGTCGCCGAAATCGGCATGGACCGGCAGGCGGGCCTTGCGGGCGGCCTCCCAGTAGCGCACGGTCCAGTCCAGCACCCGCTCCTCGTCCCAGCGGATGTAGGCATCCTTGTAGATGGACGCCAGGTCGTAGGTGATGGGGCCGTACACCGCGTCCTGGAAGTCGATGACGCCGGGGTTGTCCGCCGGGTTGTCCGTCCCGGTCAGCATCAGGTTGCGGGAATGCCAGTCCCGGTGCACATAGACCCTGGGCTGGGCCAGGTTGTTGGCCAGGATGCGGCGGAAGCTGTCCTCCAGGACCTGGCGCTGGTCATGGTCGAGTTCCACCTGCAGGTGCCTGCCCAGGTACCAGTCCGGGAACAGGTCCAGCTCCCGCCGCAGCAGGGCTTCGTCATAGGGGGGCAGCTCCCCCTCCCGGCTGGCCAGCTGGATCTTCACCAGGGCGGCGTTGGCGTCCCGGTAGAGCCGGTCCGCGTTGTCCTCGGTCAGGGCGGACAGGTAGGTGGTGCTGCCCAGATCCGAGATGAGCAGGAAGCCCTCCGCCAGGTTCTCCGCCAGGATTTCCGGGGTGTTGGCCCCGGCGGCCCGGAACAGGCGACCCACATGGAGCCAGGGACGGCAGTCCTCGTGGGATGGCGGGGCGTCCATGACGATGTGGCTGCCGTGGTCGGTGAAGGCGCGGAAATAACGCCGGAAGCTGGCGTCGGCGGAAGCAGGTTCCAGGCGCAGCAATTCGGAAGGCAGAACCTCGCGGGTCCAGTTGGTCAGACGTTGGAGACGATCCAAAGCTATAATCCGCCGGTCAAAAAACGCGCCGATCTTATCACCCCCACATGCCGCCCGCCGTGCCGCACCCCACGCCGCCGTTCGCGCGTTTGTTCCTGACCATATGTCTGACGGCGGCATGCCATGAAGCCTTCGCCGCGGATGGCGACATGCAGCTCAAGCCAAGCCCGCGGCTGTCCCCGCCCATGGCCCAGATCCAGCCCCTGGAAGGGCCGACCTTTCTGGAGGCTGAGATCATCCAGGGGCATGTCGACCGGGAAATCGAGGCCCGCGGCCAGGTGGTCATCCACAACCTGCGGGAGCGCATGGAGGCGGACTGGCTGCGTTACGACCAGGTGGCCGACGAAGCCCATGCCAAGGGGGGCGTGGTGTTCATGCGCGGGCGGGACCGGATGGCAGGCAAGGAGCTCAAGCTCAGGCTGACGGACCGCCTGGGCGCCATGGCCGAGGTGCGCTACGAGTTGCACGGCCAGGCGAAGACGCCCGGCGGCCGGGAGGCCGTGGCCCGGGGCGAGGCCAAGACCCTGCATTTCCAGGGCGCTGACCGTTATCAACTGGACGGGGCCACCTATACCACCTGTCCCGTGGACAAGGCCGACTGGGTATTGAAGACGGATGAATTGAAGCTGGACTATGCCGCCAGCCTGGGATCCGCCCGCCAGGTCCGGGTGGAGTACATGAATACGCCCATCCTCTACGCCCCCTGGATGGATTTCTCCCTGGACGACAAGCGCAAGTCCGGCTTCCTGGCGCCGTCCTATGGCGTATCCAGCGAACGGGGCCTGGAACTGGTGACGCCCTGGTACTGGAATATCGCCCCCAACCGGGACGCCACCCTCATTCCCCGGCTGATGACCAAGCGGGGTCTGCAACTGGGCGGGGAATTCCGTTATCTGGATGAGAGCTATCGTGGCGACCTGGGCCTGGAATACCTGCCGAATGACCGGGTGGCCAACCGGGACCGCTACCTGGCCCTCTGGCGCCACAACCATCAATTCGACCGCCACTGGTCCGCCCATCTGGATGTGGAAGGGGTTTCGGACGATAGCTATTTCGTCGATCTTTCCAACCAGGTCAACCAGACCTCCCAGGTGAACCTGCCCCGCCAGGCCGCGCTGCATTACGACCTGGGCTGGCTGAAGGCCAAAGCCATGGTGCAGGATTTCCAGACCCTGCAGGATCCCGCCGCGCCCATTTTCGAGCCCTATCGACGCTTGCCCCAGTTGAGCCTGCTGGCCGGACGCGACGAACAGGGGCGATACCCTTTCCAGTGGGATGCGGCCGCCGAGTTCGTTTATTTCGATCGGGCGAACAATGACGGCGTGCAGGGACGCCGTTTCCATGCCAACCCCAGCGTGAGCTATCCGCTGCGTGCCGCCTTCGCCACGGTAACCCCCAAGCTGGGGTGGTTTTTTACGCGTTATGACCTGGACGACTCGACGCTGTTGTTGCGGGATACCCGAGATCCGCTCACGGTGGCGTTGCCCCCAGGGGGGTTCGCCAGCACCACCCGCAGCATGCCGATGTTCAGCCTGGATTCCAGTCTGGTGCTGGAGCGGGATGACCGCTACTTCGGCAAGGGCTTCATCCAGACCCTGGAGCCCCGCCTGTATTACCTATACATCCCCTATCGCAATCAGGACCGCATCCCCGTGTTCGATACCGGCCTCGGGGACCTGTCCATGGACCAGTTGTTCAGCGAAAACCAGTACATCGGCACGGACCGTATCAACGACGCCAACCAGCTCACCATGGCGGTCACCTCCCGCTTCCTGGAGCGGGAGAACGGCAAGGAGCGCCTGGCGGTCACACTGGGGCAACGCTACTACTTCGGCGACCAGCAGGTGACCTTCCCCGGCCAGGCGGCGCGCAGCGCCAACAGCACGGACCTCCTGGCCCTGGTGTCGGGCCAGTTGAACGACAAATTCCGGGTCGGTGCCGGCCTCCAGTTCAACACCGATGACGGCGCCCTGGCCAAGGCCAACCTGGGCGGCAGCTGGCGCGACGGTCCGGGCCGGGTGCTCAACGCCGACTATCGCTATACCAACAAGCGCTATGCCACGGCCCTGAACCAGATCGATCTTTCGGCCCAATGGCCCCTGGCACCCAAGTGGTACGGCATGGGCCGCCTCAACTATTCCCTGCAGGACTCCCGTCTGGTGGAGGGCCTGGCCGGGGTCGAGTACAACGCGGGCTGCTGGTCCCTGCGGGGCGTGGTGCAGCGCCTGGCCACCACCCAGAACACCGAGAGCAATGCCTTCTTCCTGCAGTTGGAACTGCGTGGCCTGACCAAGCTGGGGCCCAATCCCCTGGATATTCTGAAACGGAGCATTTCCGGCTATGCCAAGAGCGATGAATTCGACCTTCCCTAAAGCGCTGTTGGGCGCGGCGACGCTGGCGGCCATGTGCTGGTGCCTTCCCCTGGCGGCCGCCCCCATCGAGGTGGACCGCATCGTGGCGGTGGTGAACAACGGCGTGATCACCGAATTCGAATTGCGCAACCGGGTGGAACAGGTGCTGCGCCAACTGGCGGGCCAGAACACCCAACCGCCCCCCCGCCGGGCGATCGAGAAGCAGATACTGGACAGGATGATCACCGAAAGGGCTCTGCTGCAGATCGCCGAAGACACGAATATCCGCCTTGAAGGGCACCAGCTGGACCGGGCCATCGCCAATATCGCCCAGCGCAACAATATGGACCCGGAATCCTTCCGCAAGGCCCTGGAAGCGGAAGGCACGGATTTCGATGCCTTCCGGGAACAGATCCGCACGGAGATCATCGTCGGCCGCCTGCGGGACCGGGATGTGGACAGCCGCGTCGTGGTGACGGATGCGGAGATCGATAACTTCCTGGCCGGCAGCGTCCGCGACACCGGCCAGCAGGACGAGTACAACCTGGGACATATCCTGGTACTGGCGCCGGAAGGCGCCAGTCCGGAGCAGCTGGGACAACTGCGCGCCAAGGCGGAGAAGGCCCTGGCGGAATTGCAGGCCGGGGCCGGTTTCGCCAATGTGTCCGCGGCCTATTCCGATGCCCAGAACGCGCTCCAGGGGGGCGGGCTGGGGTGGCGTACCCAGGCCCAGTTGCCCAGCCTGTTCATCGACGTGGCCAAGCCCCTCAAGATCGGCGAGGTGTCCGGCATCATTCGCAGCCCCAACGGCTTTCATATCCTCAAGCTCCTGGACAAGCGCGGCAAGGACGTGCAACTCATCGTGCGCCAGACCCATGCGCGCCACATCCTAGTCAAGACCAACGAGGTGGTGATGGATTCCGATGCACGCAACCGGCTGATCCTGCTCAAGGAGCGCATCGAGAACGGCACGCCCTTCGAGGAGCTGGCCAAGCTCCATTCCGACGACCTGTCCGCCAGCAAGGGGGGCGACCTGGGATGGTTGAATCCGGGCGATACCGTCCCGGACTTCGAGCGAACCATGGATGCCCTGCAGCCGGGTCAGGTATCTGAACCGGTGCGCTCGCCATTCGGCTGGCACCTGATCCAGGTGCTGGAGCGGCGGGACCAGGATGTGAGCGAGGAGCGCAAGCGCCTGGATGCCCGCCGGGCCATCCGGGCCCGCAAGGCGGAAGAGGCCTTCGACGACTGGGTGCGCCAGGCCCGGGACCGGGCCTATGTGGAGTACCGCCTGGAGGAGTGATCCGGCCGTTCAGCGCCGTCTGAACCAGCCGGTCAGGCTGAGCCGCTGGCGTCGGGCGGGCAGGACCTGGTGCCAGAACCGGTCCGACAGGAAGGCCACCAGGGTGCCGCCAAGGGGCGCGATTTCCAGTGGGGGCTGGTCGTCCGCGGCCCAGAACAGCAACTGTCCACCATCTTCTCGGGACCAGTCGGCCGGGTTGAGGTAGAGGATCACGGTGAGGGTCCGCCGATCGTCGTCCCGGAAGCGGTCCAGATGCCGCTGGTATCCCGCGCCCGGCGGGTAGGCGGCAAAATGCAGCTCCACGTCGAACAGGCCCAGGAACAGGTCCCGGTTCACCTCCTGGCGCAGGTCTTCCAGTCGTTCCAGCACGGCCTTCAGGGCGGGGCCGGCCTGTGCTTCTTCCACCCAGAACACCTGGTCGCCGCGAATCTCGCTGACGACCCGGGCCTCGCCACTGCCCACGCCGGCGGCATGGAAGGCCCCGCTGGCCAGGGCCGCCAGGCACTCCTCCCGCAGGGCCCGGATTTCTTCCCCGCTCAGGAAGGCGGTATCCACATGCCAGCCGGGGCTGGCCAGGTTGTCCAGCAACAAGGCCAGATTTGTGGCGCTCAATATTTGGTCCGCACGCGCCAGGTCAATAGCGTCTTGCCTTCGGCGGGCACGGCGATGACCCAGGTGGCGGTGTGGGCCCCGTCCTTCTTGTGGGGGTGGCTTTCCTGGAGCATCTGCCAATCCGCGGGCATGGGCTCCACCACCTTGACCTTCACCGCCTCGTTCTTGGCGTTGCGGATCTCCAGCTGGTAGGCGGTCTCGATGATGCCACCCCGGGCGTTGAAGCCGGCGGCCAGCTTCTGGAAGTCCGTCTGCTTCTTGTCGGCGGTGATGTCGAAGGCCTCCCCGAGCTTCAGGCGGACCGCCTCGCCCTTGGCGGTGTGGTCGATGCGGTCCTCGCCGACGAACTGGGCCCGGCCCGAGGAATCCTTCTTGTAGACCCGTACGACCCCCTTGGGCAGGGGGATGCCCAGGGTGTTGCCGGACTCGGAGCCCTTGTTGGCGAACTCCACGTAGACCCCGGGCTTGAGCTTCTGGCCCAGATCGCCGTATTGGCCGCTGTAATACCAGTTGCCGCCATACAGGCGGTATTCCTTGGCGATCTTCACGTCCTGGGCGGAGAGCAGGGCCACCTGCTTGGTCTGGTTGTCCCCCAGGGTGGTGGGCCGATTCAGGGTGTAGAGGTGGTATTCGAACAGGCCTTCTTCCTGCATGTCGGGGGCGGCCTCGGCCATGGCCAGGGTTTTCGCCATCATGGGCACGGGCCGGCGCTCGGGCGCCACCCGGTTCACTTCGCCGGCCACCAGTTGCAGGCGGGCATTGGGATAGGTGGTGCCGCTGGTGTTGGTGAGGGTGACCCAGCCGTTGAGGTCGATGCGGTCTTCCTTGTCGGAGAGTTCGGCCACGTAGTCCGCCTTCCAGGTGAGCCCACCCGTCAGGTAGGAAAGCTCCAGGTTGCGCTCGGCGGTCTGGTAGGGGTTGGCGGGGCCGTCCGTCTTGAGCAGCATGGACAGGGTGGGGCGGTCCCGCAGTTCCGGTGGCACGCTGGGGAAGGCCAGGCGGCCGGGGATGCCGGTCTCCACCCGGTCCATGAACTGGAGCACCACGCCGTTGTTGGCCGCCAGCACGGTGGCGCCTTCCACGAACTCGGCGCCGGTGATGGGCTGGGTGCGGATGACGCGCACGGAATCACCCACTGATTTTTCCAGCAGGCTCTGGGGCGTGAGCAGGTCGAAATCAAAGTTCTGCTCCAGCAGGGTCAGCTGGCCGCCATCCAGGGCATGCAGCAGGGCGGTCTCGGGCTGCATGCGGGCAGAGACCTCGCGCCAGGCCAGCAGGTTCTCGCCATTGCCCAGCTTGACCTTGCGGGCATCCTTCACCAGGGCCAGGTCGCCGTTGTAGATGGTGACGGCCAGGGCAGTCTGGTCGGCGGCGGTGCTGCGACGCTCGTCCAGGGCGTGGGCCGGCAGGGTGCTCAGGGACGTCATGGACGCCAGGGCCAGTGTCAGGGCGGTGAGGGTGGTTTTCATGCTTGAACTCCAGGAGGCAGGGAATCGGTGGTCAGCAGCACATCAACGCCGGCCGGCGGGTGGATGGCTGACGCGGGGATGGCTTCGCCGGATCGCCAGCGGGCCACGGCCTGGCATTTGCCCGCGCCGGAGACCAGGAACAGGACCTGGCGGGCGTGGGCCAGACGGCGGGCGGACAGGCTGACCCGATCCGGGGGCGGCTTGGGGGCGCCGTGGACCGGCAAGGCATCTGGCGCATCCGGCGCCGTGCCCCAGTCGTGGCCGGGGAACAGGCTGGCCGTGTGGCCGTCTTCCCCCAGGCCCAAAAGGACCAGGTCGAAGGGGCCGATGCCGGCCAGGGCTTCGCCATACTTCCGGGCCGCCGCCTCGGCGCCCAGCTCGGCGGGCATGGCATGGAAGTGGGCCGGGGCGATGGCGGTGCCTGGAAGGCTGTCGCGGGCCATGGCGCTGTTGCGTTCCCCGTCGCCGGCGGGCAGGCAGCGCTCGTCGCCGAACCAGACATGCCAGCGCGCCCAGTCGTGGGGTTCCCGCGCCAGGGCCTGATAGAGCAGGCGGGGCGTGCCCCCGCCCGCCAGCACGATGTGGAACACGCCGCTCCGGGCCAAGGCCTCGGTCTCGGCGCGGCTGACCCAGGCCAGGGCCTGGGTCAGCCAGTCGTCCATATGGGCGGCAACATGCCAGCGGGTTTGCATCGGCGGGTGGGCGTTAACGGATAAAATTGACCAAATTTTAAGCCCCGACCATGACCCCAACCCTCGTATTCGACATCGAAACCATTCCCGACATTGCCGGACTGCGGCGTTTGCACGACGTGGGTGCCGAAGCCACGGACCACGAAGTGGGGGAAATGGCCTTCCTCATGCGCCGGCAGCAGACCGGCGGCTCCGACTTCCTGCCCCATTACCTGCAACGGGTGGTGACCATCTCCTGCGTGTTGCGGGAGGCGGATCGCTTCCGGGTCTTTTCCCTGTCGGAACCGGATGCCGATGAAGGCCAGATCATCCAGCGCTTCTTCGACGGCATCGAGAAATACACCCCCCGGCTGGTGTCATGGAACGGCGGCGGTTTCGATCTGCCGGTGTTGCATTACCGCGCCATGCTGCATGGCGTGACCGCGCCCAAATATTGGGACTGGGGCGATGACGACCGGGATTTCAAATACAACAACTACCTGAGCCGCTACCACACCCGCCACATCGACCTGATGGACCTGCTGGCCCTTTATTCCGGCCGTGCCAATGCCCCCCTGGACGCCTTCGCCAAGCTGCTGGGCTTCCCCGGCAAGCTGGGCATGGACGGCAGCGAGGTGTGGAACGCCTGGCAGCGGGGCGAGGCGGCGGCCATCCGCGACTACTGCGAGACGGACGTGGTGAACACCTGGCTGGTGTATCTGCGCTTCATGAAGATGCGCGGCGTGCTGACGGCCGGCCAGTACGCAGAAGAGGTAAGCCTGGTACGCGCCAGCCTGGAAGAGGTGGGGGCGGACCACTGGTTCGAGTTCCTGGAGGCCTGGGAAGCATGAATCCGGTGGTCACCATCGAATCCCTGGACCATGAAGGTCGGGGCGTGGCCCGTCTGGATGGCAAGGCCATCTTCGTGGACGGGGCCCTGCCGGGGGAGGTCTGTGAAGTCTCCAGCTATCGCAAGAAGCCCAACTACGAGCAGGCCCAGGTCACGGCCATCCGGAAGGCCAGCCCCTTCCGCGCCATGCCCCGGTGTCCCTGGTTCGGCGTGTGCGGCGGCTGTTCCCACCAGCACCTGGACGAGGCTGCCCAGGTGGCGGTGAAGCAGCGGGTGCTGGAGGACTGCTTCGTCCACATCGGCCAGGTGCGGCCGGAATCCATGCTGCCACCCGTGCATGGCCCCACCTGGGGGTACCGCACCCGGGCACGGTTGTCGGTGCGCAATGTCCCCAAGAAGGGGGGGGTGCTGGTGGGCTTCCATGAACGTCGCAGCAGCTATGTGGCGGATATGACCAGCTGCGAGGTGCTGCCCCGGCGCATCTCGGACCTGTTGCCCCGGCTGCGGGAACTGGTGGCGGGTCTGTCCATCCGCGACCGCCTGCCCCAGATCGAACTGGCCGCGGGGGAGGACGTGGACGTGTTGGTGCTGCGCATCCTGGAGCCCATGTCCGCCGAGGACGAGGCAAGGCTCAAGGCCTTCGCCGATGCCCACCGGGTGCAGTTCTGGCTGCAACCCAAGGGGCCGGATACGGCCTATCCCTTCCATCCCCAGGATGCGCCGGAACTGAGTTACCGCCTGCCGGAATTCAGTCTGGTCATGCCCTTCAGGCCCACCGAGTTCACCCAGGTGAACCATGGCATCAACCGCATGCTGATCCGACGCGCCATGCGTCTGCTGGACCCCCGGCCGGGAGAGCGCATCGCGGATTTTTTCTGCGGCCTGGGCAATTTCAGCCTGCCCATCGCCCGCCGGGGCGCCTCGGTACTGGGGGTCGAGGGCAGTACCGGCCTGGTGGCCCGGGCGGTGGAAAACGCCGCCCGCAACGGTCTGGCGGAGCGCAGCGAATTCCGCGCGGCGGACCTGTTCCAGATGACCCCGGAAACCTATGCCGCCTTGGGGGGCTTCGACAAGCTGCTCATCGACCCGCCACGGGACGGGGCCGTCGAACTCGTGAAATCCCTGCCCGGGGCGGGGGCGCCGGGGCGCATCGTGTATGTGTCGTGCAGCCCCGCCACCCTGGCCCGGGACGCGGCCGTGCTGGTGCACCAGAAGGGGTATCGCCTGGTGTGCGCCGGCGTGGCAAACATGTTCCCCCACACCGCCCACGTTGAGTCCATCGCCCTGTTCGAACGAACGACCGATTGAGGTAGATCATGAGCCACAAGCATGCCCACCTGATCCAGACCATCTTCCACGACCCCATCAGCGGCAACATCCACTGGCGGGACGTGGAGTCCCTGCTCTCCCACCTGGGGGCGGAGGTGGAGCCACTGTCCGGCGCCCGTTTCCGGGTGCGGCTCAACGGCATGGAGGAGGTCCTGCACCGCCCCCACCACAGCAATGTGCTGGACCGCCAGGACGTGAAATATCTGCGGGAGTATCTGGCCCGGGCCCGGGTCACCCCTTCCTTGTATGACGAAAAGGGTTAGCTCCCCTACGGTGACGCCCCGGCCGCCTTGCCGCTACACTGTGGCGGCCGCAACTCCCTGATATCCGTTTGGACACTATTCCGCTGGAAGCCCTTTGGGGCGCCCTGGTGCTGCTGCTGATACTCTCCGGTTTCTTTTCCGCGTCCGAGACCAGCATGATGGCGGTGAACCGCTATCGCCTGCGTACCCTGGCCAAGGCAGGCCACCGCGGCGCCAAGCTGGCGGAGTGGCTGCTGGCCCAGACCGACAAGCTGCTGGGGGTGATCCTGCTGGGCAACAACCTGGTGAATGCGGCCGCGGCCTCATTGGTCACCATCATCGCCTTTCGTCTCTTCGGCCAGAATGAACTGGCCCTCACCCTCTCGACGCTGACGGTCACGTTCCTGATCCTGGTTTTTTCCGAAGTGACGCCCAAGGTGCTGGGGGCTTCCTATCCGGAACGTATGGCGCCCGCGGTGAGCTTTGTGCTGGCCCCCATGCTGAAGTTGTTCTACCCGGCGGTCTGGTTCGTCAACCTGTTCGTCCAGGGGCTGCTGCGCCTGATGCGGTTGCATCCGAAAGCCGCATCGGCCAACAGCATGGGTGTGGAGGAACTGCGCACCCTGTTGGCGGAATCCGGGTCCTTCCTGCCGGCCAAGCATCGGGACATCCTGGTGAACCTCTTCGACCTGGAGCAGATCACGGTGGACGATGTGATGCGTCCCCGCAGTCAGATGGAGGCCATCGACATGGCGGTGGAGTCGGAGGTGTTGTTGCGCCAGCTGGCCACCAGTCATCACTCCCGTCTGCCGGTCTACGACGGGGAGCCCAACAATGTGATCGGCGTCTTGCAGGTGCGCAGGGCATTGGCCCACCTGCGGGAGGATGAGTTGGACATGGAGGCGTTCCGGTCGTGGCTGAAGGAACCCTATTTCGTGCCTTCCGGCACATCCCTTTATAACCAGCTGGCCCAGTTCCAGTCCACGCGCCAGACCATGGGGCTGGTGGTGGATGAATATGGCGAGCTCCTGGGTTTGGTTACCATGGAAGACATCCTGGAGGAAATCGTGGGCGAATTTTCCGCCCTGCGCCCGGGGGAGCACAGCGCGGTCGTACGTGCCCCGGACGGCAGTGTCATGGTGGAGGGGGCGGCATCCTTGCGTGAACTGAACCGCAAGCTGGGTCTGGACTTCCCCCTGGATGGGCCGCGTACCTTGAACGGCTTGCTGCTGGAGCGTTTGGAGGCCATGCCAGAGCCCGGCGTTAGCCTCCTGGTCGACGGCTACGCCGTGGAGATCATCCAGGTCCAGGACCGCATGGTGAAAACCGCCCGGGTGATCCCCCGACACCCATCCTGATGGAGGTGCCGGAATTCTTTACATTTATAAAAGTGGAGCGCAATATCGCCCGCATGCTGATTACTACTAGGGATATGCCACCGGTATGGCTGCGGTAACCGTCGGCGCCAATCTGACTGGCTTGTGCCGGGCCATGGTGGCCCAGGGCTTGCTTACCCAAGAGGAGGGCGAGAACCGGCAGAATCAGGCCAAGTCCTCTGGCCAGACATTCCTTGCCCATCTGCTGCAAAGCAAACGCTTCCGGGCCGACCAGATCGCCGCCTTCGCAGCGGTCACATTCGGTTTTCCCTTCTTCAATCTGGATGCCATCGATCCCGCGATCATTCCCAGGTCGATCGTGGATCCCAAACTGCTGACCAAGCATCGGGTATTGCCCATCGCCCAGCGCGGCAACAGGCTGTTCATCGGCGTTTCCGATCCCAGCAACCTCCAGGCTCTGGATGACATCAAGTTCCAGTCCAATCTGACGGTGGAGCCCATTGTCGTGGAAGACGACAAGTTGGGCCGCCTGTTGGAGGAATTCGGGCAGACCACCGAGGAGAGCATCCTCCGGACCATCGACACCGAGGATCTCAACCTCGAGTTCACCGACGATGAGACCCAGGAAAAGGCAGATACGGCCGCGGCGGCGGACATCGACGACGCCCCCGTGGTCAAGTACCTGCAGAAGATCATGATGGACGCCATCAACAGCGGCGCTTCCGACATCCACTTCGAGCCCTACGAGAAGAACTACCGCATCCGCTACCGGCTGGATGGCAACTTGTACGAGGTGGCCCAGCCACCGTTGGCCATCAAGGAAAAGATCGCCTCCCGCATCAAGGTCATTTCCAAGCTGGATATCTCGGAAAAACGCGTCCCCCAGGACGGTCGTCTGAAACTGGTCTTGTCCCGCAACAAGGCGGTGGATTTTCGTATCTCCACGCTGCCCACGTTGTATGGCGAGAAGATTGTCATGCGTATCCTGGATTCCAAGGCCGCCACGGCGGGTATCGAGAACCTGGGGTACGAGCCGGATCAGTTGAAATTGCTGGTGGAGGCGGTGCAGCGCCCCTATGGCATGGTGTTGGTGACGGGGCCCACGGGTTCCGGCAAGACGGTATCGCTCTATTCCTGCCTCAACATCCTGAACCAGCCGGGCGTGAACATCTCCACCGTCGAGGACCCGGTTGAAATCCAGTTGGCCGGCATCAACCAGGTCAACATCAACGACAAGGCAGGGCTGGATTTCGCCGCCGCCTTGCGGGCCTTCCTGCGCCAGGATCCGGACATCATCATGGTGGGTGAGATACGGGATCTGGAAACTGCGGAAATCGCCGTCAAGGCGGCCCAGACCGGTCATATGGTGCTTTCCACCTTGCATACGAACGACGCGCCTTCCACCCTGTCGCGCCTTGTGAACATGGGCGTGCCCTCTTACAACGTGGCCGCCTCGGTCAACCTCATTACGGCCCAACGGTTGGGGCGACGTCTGTGCCCTAGCTGCAAGAAGCCCATCGACATTCCTCCGGAAGCATTGCTGAATGCGGGTTTTACCGAGGCGGATCTTGACGGCAGTTGGCAGGCCTATACTGCTGTGGGGTGCTCGGCTTGCAAGGACACCGGTTACAAAGGGCGAGTGGGCATTTACCAGGTGATGCCCGTCACGGAAGAACTTGGCCGTATCATCATGAAAAACGGCACAGCCCTGGATATCGCTGACCAGGCACGACGCGAGGGCGTGCTCAATCTTCGTGATGCCGGATTACTGAAGGTCAAACAGGGTCTCACCTCCTTGGAAGAGGTCTTGGCCGTGACCAACGAATAAGGGGGCCAATCATATGGCGGTAGCCAAGGCAGCAGCCGTGAAGCAACAGCCTTTCCTTTGGGAAGGCACCGACAAGACAGGCAAGAAGGTCAAAGGCGAAATGATCGCCCCGGGAGAGTCCTTCGTACGCCAGTCCCTGCGTCGCCAGGGCATCAATGTGCTCAAGGTCCAGAAGCAGGGGATGTTCGCCCGCACCAAGAAGATCACAGAGAAGGATATCGCTCTCTTCACCCGCCAGTTGGCCACCATGCTCAAGGCGGGGGTGCCCTTGTTGCAGGCCTTCGATATCACCGCCCGCAGCCATGCCAATCCCTCCTTGCAGAGGCTGTTGGCGGAAATCAAGGCCGATGTGGAAACGGGCAGCAGCATGAGTGTCGCGTTTCGCAAGCATCCCCAGTACTTCGACGGCTTGTTCTGCAACCTGGTCAATGCCGGCGAACAGGCGGGCATATTGGATACGGTGCTGGACCGGCTGGCCACCTACAAGGAAAAAATGCTGGCCATCAAGGGCAAGATCAAATCCGCCCTGTTTTACCCGGTGATGGTCATTGTGGTGGCCTTTGTCATTACCGCGGGCATCATGATTTTCGTGATTCCATCCTTCAAGGACCTCTATGCCGGCTCAGGACAGGGGCTGCCGGCCTTGACGGAGATGGTGGTCTTCGTGTCTGACCTTTTTGTTGAATGGTGGTACCTCATTTTTGGTGCCATCGGTGCCGGCATATACGCTATTGGCTATTCGTTGAAGCACTCGCCTGCGTTCCGGGCCAAGGTGGATGCGTGGGTACTGAAGCTGCCGGTCTTCGGCCCGCTGATCGAAAAAGCCACGGTATCGCGCTGGTCGCGTACCTTCTCATCCATGTTTTCCGCCGGTGTTCCCATGGTGGAAGCCCTAGACTCCGTGGCGGGGGCATCAGGCAATCACGTGTTTTCCGAGGCAACCCTGAAAATCAAGACCCAGGTTGCAACCGGTGCTGCCTTGGCGGCGTCGCTACAAGCTGCCGGCGTTTTTCCCAACATGCTCATCCAGATGGTGGCTATCGGCGAGGAATCGGGGGCGTTGGATACGATGCTGACCAAGGTGGCGGACTATTACGAGCGCGAAGTGGATGACGCAGTGACGGGGATTTCCAGTCTCATGGAACCTTTCATCATGGTTATTCTCGGCACGCTGATCGGCACCATCGTCATTGCCATGTACCTGCCGATCTTCAAGATGGGGACAGCCGTGTGACGGTATTGGATCCGGTGGCTCAGGCCTAGAGCCACGACGCTCCATGCTTGATCTTTTTACCCAGCACCCAGGCCTGTATATGGCCAGCGTGGCCCTGTTCGGCCTCCTGGTGGGCAGTTTCCTGAATGTGGTGATCCACCGCATGCCCAGGATGCTGGAGCGGGAATGGCGCGAGCAATGCGCCTGGCTTCAGGGGCATGAGCCGGAGCAGGGTGAGCGCTACAACCTGGTGTTGCCTCCATCCGCGTGTCCTAAGTGCGGTCACGCTATCCGCTGGTATGAAAACATTCCGTTGCTCAGTTGGGTGGCTCTGGGAGGTCGTTGTTCCCAGTGCAAGGCGGCCATTACACCTCGTTATCCCTTGGTGGAGGCACTTACAGGCCTGTTGTTCGCAGCCGCTGCCTGGAATTGGGGGGTGACAATCGATGTATTTTGGGTATGGACCCTTCTTGCCGCGTTGCTTGCCCTGACCTTCATCGATTTCGACACTCATCTATTGCCCGACAACCTGACGTTGCCCCTTGCGTGGATTGGTCTGCTGGCGAATCTGTCTGGGCGGTTTGCACCCCTGGACGAGGCTGTTCTGGGTGCCGTGGCGGGCTACTTCAGCCTCTGGTCTGTTTACTATCTGTTCAAGTTCCTGACTGGCAAGGAAGGGATGGGATTTGGAGATTTCAAATTATTGGCTGCACTGGGAGCATGGCTGGGCTGGAAGATGTTGCTACCCATCGTGTTGGTGGCAAGTTTGATAGGGGCCATGTTCGGGATCGCACTGATCCTGTTCAAGGGGCAGGCCCGCGGCAAACCGATTCCATTTGGTCCCTGGCTGGCCCTGGGGGGAGTCATCTCCTTGTTTTGGGGGCCGGCATTCCTCCATTACTGGTTGGGCTGATGCGTCCCTTCTGTGTCGGCCTGACTGGCGGCGTAGGGGCGGGGAAAAGCACGACAGCCGACTTATTCGCCGCCCATGGCGTGACCGTCGTGGACACGGACGCCATTTCCCGGGAGCTGACTTCCGCAGGCGGCGCCGCCATGCCTGTCATCCTCTCCTCTTTTGGCGCCGGCTACGTGGATGCATCAGGGGCTTTGAACCGACCAGCCATGCGGGCCCACGTTTTTTCCGACGCCAGAGCCCGCCGATGTCTTGAAAACATATTGCATCCCCTGATCAAGGCAGAGGCCGCGCGGCGGATATCAAAGGTGGCATCACCATATGCATTGTTGGTGGTGCCGCTGTTGTCGGAACACCTGGGGGACTATCGCGAGTTGGTGGATCGCATCCTAGTGGTGGATTGTGATGAAGCGCAGCAATTGCAAAGAATATTGTCCCGTACCGGCTTGGACGAGAAGCAGGCGAGAGCAATACTGGCGGCTCAAAGCAGCCGGGAAGCGCGTTTGGCAATGGCGGATGATGTCATTACCAATCGGGGGGGCATGGAGACATTATCCGAACAAGTCACTGCCTTGCATGGACGCTACCTTGGCGCCGCTTTGGGAATTAGCGCCATCACCTAAACTACACGTTGCATCAGGGCGTGTGCTTCCGGCAAAATCTCAGCCCATTCAAACTGTTGCGACATTTTTTTAACCCTGGATATTGGGCCGACCCTGTTGATAGTCTATGAATTCCCTCTCAATGAGCGCATCCGAACTTGGCTGCGCCTGGAGGAGTTATTCGGGAAGGCCATGTTTTTCATTAATACACAGGACTTCCGCTCCCATCATGCCGGCCTGCTGGCCCTTTTTGAAATCGTCGATGTCACCACCCGATCCGAACTCAAAAACGAATTGATCCAAGAGCTGGAACGACAAAAGTCCAGTCTTGAGGCCTTGCGCAGAAATCCCGCCGTAAACGTTGATCGGCTTGATGAAGTTCTGGCCACCATTGCGAAGGCGCTGAGCGGTTTGTTGGCGATGACCAGCAAACTCGGTCAGCATGTACGGGACAATGAATGGCTGTGCAGCATCAAGGGGCGAGCGGGAATTCCTGGTGGGACATGCAGTTTTGATCTGCCGGTCTACCACTTCTGGCTGAATCAGACCAATGAACAGCGCAAGGAAGATCTAATGACCTGGATCGGTCCCATGTTGCCGGTCAAATATGCGGTGGAAGTGGTATTGCGCATCCTGAGGGAGGGCGGGCATCTCAGCAGCCACACTGCGGTGCAGGGGCTGTTTCAACTCATGCTGGCGGGGCGCACCGCCCATATGCTACGTGTTGCCATGGATGCGCCCTGTGCACCCGAGGTCAGCGCCAACAAATATGCGGTGAATATCCGTTTCTTGGTGCCTGACACGGTGCAAAAACCCCGGCTGTGCGACCGGGATGTGGAGTTCGACCTGACCTTCTGCAGCCTGTAATACCGTTGCGAAGACCAGGCGTTCTTTGACTGGATGGCGTGATTAATCCAGAGAAGCCAGGTTCGTTCCCCGGAGCAGTTCAAGTTGTGCGGCCAGGGGTTTTGCAGCGGCTACGAACTGGCTCCGATAGCGATTGTCCAGCGGGTACGAACTGGGCAATTTCAGTGCCAGCGGGTTCTGTTGCACGTTGTTCACCCTGAATTCGTAATGCAGATGAGGACCGGAAGCCAAGCCCGTGGCGCCCACGTAACCGATCACTTGGCCTTGGCTGATTCTGGCACCTCGTTTCACGCCCTTGGCGAATCGGGACAGATGGCCGTAGGCCGTGCTGTAGGGTGATTTGTGCTGCAACAGGACCAGGTTGCCATACCCACCCTGGCGGCCGGCAAAGCTGACAACCGCATCAGCCACTGCGCGTACGGGAGCTCCTGTGGGAGCTGCATAGTCAATACCCTTGTGGGCGCGCCAAACTTTCAGGACGGGATGCAGGCGGGCGCGGGTAAAGCCGGAAGATATCCTGTTGAAAGGCATGGGTGATTTAAGGAATGCCCGTTTGAGGCTTTGTCCCTGGGGTGTGAAGTAACCTTCACGTCCATTGGGGTCCTTGAAATACACGGCTTGATAGCGCTTGCCCTCATTGGTGAATTCGGCGGCCAGCAACCGTCCCGTCTTCACCATTTGACCTTGATAATAATAGGCCTCATAGATCAGGGAGAAATGGTCGCCCCGGCGCAAGTCTTTGTGGAAGTCGATATCGCCGGAGAACACCTCCGCCATCTCCGAAGCGATGCGATCGGGCACGTCGGCCGCGTCAGTCGCGCCATAGAGGGAACTGACAATTTCGCCGGAGCGCAGGATGGGATGTGATTCCAGCGCCACGCGTTCCTCCGCAACCCGGAAGGAGTCGCCTGTGCGGCTTACCGTGATCAAGCTCTCATCGGAGAGCAGGTAACGGAACAGCATCAACCGCCCGCTGCTGGTCACGCGACCCAGCACGGTGCGGCCGGGGACCAGCCTGCCCAAGGCCTTACTGTCGTGCGCGGTCTGCAGGAATTGCCGACTGTCCTCCTCGTTTACGCCCAACCTGTTCAACAGGGAGGAGAGCGTATCGCCACGGGAGATGCGCTCTTCGCGCCAAAAATCGAAACTGCCCGTGTCCAGCGGTTGTACCTGGGGCAAGTCCACCGATTCGACCACCGTGGTTTGGGGCAGTGATTCAAGAGGGGTGTCGGGTGCGATGCCGAAGGCGGCCACCACGCCCAGGAAAGGCAATGTGGCCAAGGACAGCAGGATGCGCTTTCGGAACAGCGGTTTGGAGAAGTTCATCAACAAATACCTTCTTGACAAAGCTTTAATCAGATTAACGACTTTTCTGAATAAAACTTTAATGAGGCTAACAAAGATTACTGCGAGATACCAGCCTAATATTCTGACGCAACAGGGGAAGTTGGCTTGTACGATATGTGCGGACCTTGTTTTTTCTCGGATGACGTCTTGCAAACCACCCCTGAACGAATTGTGCTGACACGCGTCCGTGGCGAGGTGGAACGCCAGCTTCAAGACAGCGGCGCGCCTGAAGAAATTCACGGTTTCCTTACACAGCACTGGTCTCGTCTGATGACGAATATCTTCATGGCCAAGGGCAATCAGGATCCGGATTGGCAGGCTGGGTGGGACACCAT
This sequence comes from uncultured Thiobacillus sp., assembly GCA_964599015.1. Lineage (GTDB taxonomy): Bacteria > Pseudomonadota > Gammaproteobacteria > Burkholderiales > Thiobacillaceae > PFJX01. The sequence goes on along the minus strand of CAZREY010000010.1, from coordinate 1,196 downwards.
GAATGCATTGCTCTGGAGTCTGGCGCCAAAACAAGGCAGAAAAGAAACAACACTCATGCTGAGAGCGCTGCCCAATTTGCTGGCGCGACTCCAGGAGGGGTGCATAGCCTTGGGATTGCCCGCCCCCGAGCGGGATGCCTTTTTTCAACGGCTGGCCGTGCTGCACGCAGCGGTGGCGCGCGCCGGTTTGCATGGCGAGGCTGCGACAGCCTTGGATGGCACCATGGACGAGTTCTCAGTGGGCGATCAGCAAGGGGAGACCGGCGTCGACCTGTCCACGCTGCCTTCTTCTTCAAATGGAAACGAACTGGTGTCGGAAGATAAGGGACCTACGGTCGGACATGGGTTGCCGGACTTGAAGGTAGGCAGTCGCATCAGTCTCCGAGTTGGCGTGGAAGACAAGTTGCTACGGCTGAATTGGTTGAGCCCCATGGGTGGGATGTATCTGTTCACCAACGAGGATGGGCTGGATGCCCTGACCCTGACCCGGGCCCGATTGGAGTCCAAGTTCCGCCAGGGGGAAGCCAGGTTGCTTGCCTAGGGCGTGAGCCGGACAGGCCACCCCATCGCCTGGATGCGATCGGCGAGTTCACGCAGCCAATCTTCCGGCAAAGGGCCCAGGCGTGCCGCTTCAGCCTGCATGGAAGGACGGGCAAGGCCATAGAGCAAAACGCCCTGCAGGGGCAGCCTGTCTTTCCGGGCCTGGGCAAGCATTGCCAGGTAGGCATCCACCTCAACCGGGGATGGGGCCGCGCCGTCCAATGCAAACATGCAGGTTTGTATCCAGGTTGGGCAAAGGTGTGCCACCAGTCGGAGGCGTTGGTAGTGACGTTCCGGACCCGACTCGGTGCCATTGACAAAATGCATGCCCGCCTTGGTGGCCCGGTCAAACTTGAACCACACTTCACCGTTTAGAAGTCTCATCCGTTTGAGCCCCGCCTGGACATGGGTGCGGTGGATCAAGCTGCCGTTGCTGATGAGCACCAATTTGACGCCACTGCCCAGCAGGTCGAAATCCATCATGGCCTGGCCGATCACTTTCACCGCCTCGGCGAATTCCGGTGAACTGGTAGGTTCCCCGTTGCCCGACAAGGCTACGTCGTTAAGCCGGCGCATATCCTCCGGGACGTGCTCCAGCAGGTAGTCGCCGCGCACGATGTCCGACAACAAGCGGCGCAATTCCCTATCCAGGAGGG
>CAZREY010000009.1:0-19833 GCA_964599015.1 uncultured Thiobacillus sp. | reverse complement strand
AGGACGGCGACCGCTACATCGAGATCTGGAACAACGTGTTCATGCAGTTCAACCGGGACGAGGCGGGCGTCATGCATCCTCTGCCCAAGCCCAGCGTGGATACGGGCATGGGCCTGGAGCGCATCTCCGCCGTACTCCAGGGCGTGCACTCCAACTACGAGATCGACCTGTTCCAGGCCCTGATCCGGGCCGCCGCCCGGGAGACTTCCGACGCGGACATGGACAGCCCTTCGCTACGCGTGCTGGCGGACCACATCCGCGCCTGTTCCTTCCTCATCGCCGACGGCGTCATCCCCGGCAACGAAGGCCGGGGCTACGTCTTGCGCCGCATCATCCGCCGGGCCATCCGCCACGGCTGGAAGCTGGGGGCCCGGGCTGCCTTCTTCCACCGCATGGTGCCGGACCTGGTGGCCCAGATGGGCGAGGCCTACCCGGAGCTGACCGCCAACCAGGCCCGGGTCACGGACACCCTGCGCCAGGAAGAGGAACGCTTCTTCGCCACCATCGAGCATGGCATGGCCATCCTGGAGGCCGAGCTGGCCGAGATGGCGAAAACCGGCGACACCGTATTCAACGGCAACACCGCGTTCAAGCTCCACGACACCTACGGCTTCCCCCTGGACCTCACTGCCGACATCTGCCGCGAACGCAACGTGACCGTGGACGACGCCGCCTTCAACGCCGCCATGGCCCACCAGAAGGAGCAGGCCCGGGCCGCCGGCAAGTTCAGGATGGCCCTGAACCTGGAATACGAGGGAGCGGCCACCACCTTCCACGGCTACGACACCCTGGAGCATGCCGGCACCGTGCAGGCCCTGTACAAGGACGGCAGCCCGGTGCATGAGCTGCACGAAGGCGACCTGGGCGTGGTGGTGCTGGACCACACCCCCTTCTACGCCGAGTCCGGCGGCCAGGTGGGGGACCGGGGCGAACTGCGGGCCGGCAACGGCATCTTCGCCGTGGAGGATACCCAGAAGATCCAGGCCAGCGTCTTCGGCCACCACGGTGTACTCCAGACCGGCCGCCTGGCGGTGGGCGACGCGGTCAGCGCCCGCGTCGACATGGCCCTGCGCCAGGCCACCATGCGCAACCACTCCGCCACCCACCTCATGCACAAGGCCCTGCGGGAAGTGCTGGGCCCCCACGTGCAACAGAAGGGCTCCCAGGTGGACGCGGACAAGACCCGCTTCGACTTCGCCCACACCCAGCCCATGACGGCGGAGGAGATGCGCCGCGTGGAGGCCCTGGTGAACGCGGAGATCATCGCCAACGCCGCCACCCGGGCCCGGGTCATGCCCATCGAGGAGGCCCAGAAGACGGGCGCCATGATGCTGTTCGGCGAGAAGTACGGGGATGAGGTGCGGGTGCTGGACATCGGCACCAGCCGGGAACTCTGTGGCGGCACCCACGTGGCCCGCACCGGCGACATCGGCCTGTTCAAGATCGTGGCCGAAAGCGGCGTGGCCGCCGGCGTGCGCCGGGTGGAAGCGGTCACGGGCATGGGCGCCGTGGCCCAGGTCCAGCGCCAGGAGGACACCCTGCTGGAGGCTGCCGACCGTCTCAAGGCCCAGCCCGCCGACGTGGCTGCCCGCATCGCCCAGATCCAGGACCAGGTGAAGGCCCTGGAGAAGGAACTGGACCGCTACAAGTCGAAACTGGCCGCCAGCCAGGGGGATGACCTGGCCGCCCAGGCCGTGGAAGTGCGGGGCATCCGGGTCCTGGCCGCCAGCATCGATGGTGCAGATGCTAAAGCTTTGCGTGAACTGGCCGATAAACTTCGGGACAAACTGAAATCCTGTGTCCTGGCGCTGGGCAGCGGCCAGGAAGGAAAAGTCACCCTCATCGCCGCGGTCACGCCTGATTTGACGGACCGCATCAAAGCGGGTGAATTGGTCAATTTTCTGGCCGCCCAAGTGGGCGGCAAAGGCGGTGGCAAACCCGACCTGGCCCAGGCGGGCGGCAGTCAACCCGAGCATCTGCCGAGCGCCTTGCAAGGGGTGGCCGCCTGGGTGGATGCCAAACTTAACGGATAAGGCCTAATACGCATGTTCGGCTTTTTCAAACGCAAAACCAGCGACAAGGACCAGGATCCATTAAGCGATCTGAAAACGGTTTCGCGTTGGATGGAAAACCTGCCCACCGGGGATATCCATTCCGCCCAGGAGCAGGTGGTCCAGAATCTTATCCAGTTCAACCACGCCGGCCTGGCCATGTCCAAGGAGCGGCTACAGGTGTTGATGCACCTGGATGAGCACGCCCGGGACATGCAGTATTCCCTATGCCTCCAATACCTGCGCAATCCGCGCATGTCCAAGGTCATCGAATCCCGCCTATGGACCGCCATCCACGCCTTCTATTGGGAGATCACCCGGGGGTATCACGCCTTCCTCATGGACTTCGTGGCCAATCCCGGGGGCAGCAAGATCCAGCAGCACATCCCCCTCATCGCCGCACGCGCCTTGCGTGGCTTTGCCGACATCTTCAAGTGGCGTTATTTCCGCTATGAACGGGCGGAGGAAAAGCTCTGGCTGCGCATGCACAACATCTACCGTATCGCCGAGTTCGACAGCTTCCAGGGCAACCGCTTCAAGTTGTACGAACAGGAAGGAAAAGCCTCCAGCTGCATGGAGGAATACGTACGCGCCCTGCTGCTATCCCCCCTGGGGTCCGGCAGCCTCACCGCGCGCCAGATCGAGATGGTGGACAAATGGCTTTCCAACTGGTCCGAACTCACCCCTCTGGATTCCACCTACACGCCCGAGCGCCATTTTTTCATTGTCGATACCTCCCATGGCCAGGGTTTACGCCGCATCCGCGCCCAAACCTCGACGGAACCCACCTATCGTTTTCTCAGCACGGACCGCTTGCTGGCCCATCTGGCCGATACCGAACGGGCGCTCAAGTCAGGCGCCATAGCCGCCTCCCTGGGGCTGGGCGAGGATTTCCGTTTGCCGGACGGCTACGATCTGATCAGCTACGTCAGCAACGAATGGGCGCCCACCAATGAACGCGAACGTCGTGTCAGCCCCCGGGAACCCGCCGAAGGACGCTGCGAAGTGGTGCACGACCTGGCCAATATCTGCCACCGCATGCAGGTGGAACGGGAGATCGCCACGGGCGTGCATTCTTCCCAGGCCCTCTCCCCGGAAGAAATCCTGGACATCAAGCTGTATGGCTTTGTCACGGAACGGACGAAAGCCACCGTATCCCAGCGTGCCCTGGGTGGCGGCGACCAGGTCGTGGAGCGCTGGGCCATGCGGGACCGCAGCGAGACCGGCATCGGCATCACCCTGAAGAACGAACAAAGCGAGTGGGTCCGGGTAGGCAAGCTGCTGGCCCTGCGCATCGACCCCACCGCACCGTGGCGCATCGGCATCATCCGGCGCATTACCCGCCATGAAGAGGACTGGCGCAAGATCGGCGTGAGCGTCATGTACGAGGTGCCTGAACTGGCGAGGATAGAGGGCGTGGCCGACCACGCCAACCTGACCTATTCGGTGGATGGTTCCGCTTACGGCGGAGAAGAGCCGTCAAGCAACGTACTGGTCTTCCCCTATTTGGAGGGGGGGGCCGCCCTCATCCTGGAGGCCTCCAAATATGCCCACGGCCGCCAGTACCGGCTTCATCTCCTGGACAAAACCACGCTTATCCAGCTGGAATCCGTCCAGGACAAAGGGGATGGCTGGTTGCTGACTTCCTACATTCCGGTCAACTAGTCCGTTCCCGTCGCCGCATCATCACCAGGCATACGAAGGCACTCCCCACGTGAACACCGAAAAAAAGCCGGGACTCCTGATCGTCGACGATGACCCCCTCATCACCGACACCCTGCATTTCGTGCTGTCCCAGGACTTCGAGGTCTATGTGGCGGAAACCCGCAAGCAGGTCAAAAGCCTGCTCACGCAGCTGGATGCCCCACCGCCCCTTGCCCTGGTGGACCTGGGCCTGCCCCCCTCCCAGCACAAGCCGGACGAAGGCTTTGCCCTGATTTCCGATCTCCTGGGCCACTCCAACAGCATCAAGATCCTGGTGCTGTCAGGCCAGAACGACGAAGCCAATGCCCGCCACGCCCGGGCATTGGGGGCCATGGACTTCATCGCCAAGCCCGCCGAGCCGGAAAAGATCAAGCAGGCCCTGCTCTCCACGCTGCGTTTTGACCAGGGCACGCCCCCCCAGGCGGCGGCGCGGCCGGAAGCCGAAGCCACGGGCGGCATCATCGGCGCCAGCTTCGCCATGGACAAGCTGCGCAACCAGATCAGGCTCTACGCCGACGCGCCCTTCCCGGTGTTGATCGAGGGCGAGTCCGGCAGCGGCAAGGAACTGGTGGCCACCAGCCTGCACCAGTGGTCCAAGCGCAGCGCCAAGCCCTACCTTGCCCTCAACTGCGCCGCCATATCCCCCACCCTGGTGGAACCCACCCTGTTCGGTTATGCCAAGGGGGCCTTCACCGGCGCCAACCAGGCCCATTCGGGCTATTTCGAGGATGCCCGGGACGGCACCCTGTTCCTGGACGAGATTGGCGAGTTGCCCCTGGAACTCCAGGCCAAGCTATTGCGCGTGCTGGAAAACGGCGAGTTCCAGCGGGTGGGGGAGACGACCAGCCGTTTCTCCAACTCCCGCATCATCGCCGCCACCAACCGCGACCTGCGCAAGGAAGTGCGGGAAGGGCGCTTCCGGGGCGACCTCTACCACCGCCTGTCCGTGTTCTCCGTCCACGTGCCGCCGTTGCGCGAACAGGACGAAGACAAGCTGCTTCTGCTGGAGCACTTCCGCGCCCATTATGCCCGCGAGGTGGGCACGCCCGCCTTCACGCTCAGCCCGGAGGCCAGGAAGCTGTGGGAGGAATACCATTTCCCCGGCAACGTGCGCGAACTGCGCAACATCGTCATCCGCCTCACCACCAAGTACGCCGGCAAGACGGTGAGCGCGGAGGAACTGGAAGGGGAGTTCGACCTGGACCTGGTCAACCCGGCCAGCATCCCCTTGCCCACGGATTCCCAGGCCCTGCAGGACTATGCCAAGTTCCATTTGCGTGGCGTGCATGGCTTCGATCTGGACAAGGTCATGAAGCAATGGGAGAAAAGCTACGTGGAAGCCGCCCTGTCCATGACCCACGGCAACCTTTCCCAGGCCGCCAAGATCCTGGGCGTCAACCGCACCACGCTCTACAGCCGCATGCAGACCTACCAGAGCGAATAGCGCCGGTTTCCGGCTCCCTGCCCCAGTCCCTTATTCAGCCTTGCAGGCCTGGGGCGCCAGGCCCGCCGGCCAGGCCGCCGCCAAGGCACCCCGCAGAGCCGGCGTATCCCTCACCACCACCAGACGCACCGCCCCCGCCCCAGGCCGCGGGGCGAAGCGCACGTCCCGCAGGCCCTTCTTCGTCATCTCCTGGGCATGCTGGCGTGCCTTTTCCAGGCTGGGGAAGCTTCCCAGCGCCAGGGCATTCGCCATGGCGCCGACTTGCACGGGAGCCATATCCCGGACCCCCTTGGCGCGCGCGTCCTCCATGACCACCTGCAAGGCGGCGGCGTTCTCTAGGGGGGCGATATACACCCACCATCCCAGGCGCATCTCCACCTGCAGGTCATAGTCCGCATCCGCCACGCCAACCTGGCGCAAGTGGGCCTGGATCTGGGCAACACCATCCGCATCCAGGCTCGCCCATGCCGGGCAGGCCGCCAAGACCTGTGGGCTTGCCTCGCTCTCGGGCAAGGGCGATCCGACCGTCGGCTCGGCCGTTTTTTCCGGCACCATGTCCTCCAGCAGTTGGATCTTGTCCGCGTTGAAGGTCACCAGGGGCGTGCCCTGCCCTCGCCAAAGGGCACCACCCCATCCGGCCAGCAGCACGCCCAGGTTCAGCAATACCAGCAATGCCGTCAGGCGTCGTATCCCAGGTCCCGGGCGATCCATGCCAATCCCTCCAATACCAATTCATCCACCTCGACCACCTCACCTTTGAGGAACGGCAGCAAGAAACCCCGCGCCCCACCCGAAACCAACACGCGCGGCGGCCGGTTCACGGATTGCGACAACTGGCGGGACATGCCCTCCACCACCCCCCACAAGGCCCAGGCAATGCCCTGGCCCACGGCCGAGGGCGTATCCCTCGGCAAGGCCGCGCCCTCCGCCCCGGGGTTGACATGCACCCCCGCCGTCCCTCGGTCCAGGGCATCCCGCATCAACACGGGCCCGGGCACGATGGCGCCGCCGAGGAAATGTCCGTCCGCGGTCAGCATGTCAGCCGTCATGGCGGTGCCCACGTTCACCACGACCCAATCCCACGCCTGCCGGCGGTGCGCGGCCACCAGAGCCGCGAAACGATCCACGCCCAGGGACTCGGGTGGCTGATAGTGGCTGGTCACGCCGTGGGCATGCCCCTGGGCGGCCAGCCAATGCTGCTTGTCTCCGGCGCCTTCCAAAACCCCCGACAATCCCCGGCGAATCGCCTGGTTGACCTCATCGCCGGCCACGCTGCTGATGCATGCGGCCTGGGCGCGGAGCCCGCGCCATGGGTCGGCGAGTTTCCCCGAAGAGACCGTCGGCGCATCACCGCTGGCCTGGATGCGCCCATGGTCCAGCAGGCGCCACTTGATCCGGCTGTTGCCCGCGTCCACCAGCAGGATCAAGACGATGCCCCCCGCAGGCTGACTTCCCCCGAATGGAAGCGGCGCACACCGGACGGCGTCTCCAGCAACAAGGCCCCCAGATCATCCACGCCCACAGCCTGGCCGCTGATGCATTCGTCCTGGCCGGTCAGGACATCCACCGTGTGCTCATGGTAGGCATGGCATGCATTCCACTCCGCCCGGAAGGCGGCGAAACCGCCTTGCTCGAATCGCGCCAGCCCCTCATCCAAAGCCCGCACCAAGGCCAGAAAAACCGCGTTACGGTCCGCCCGGCCCAGGTGCGCGGACAGATCCGTTACCGGCTGTCCCACGGCCCGGGCCAGGGAATCACCCCCATGCAGGTTGAGACCCACACCGATCACGGCCGTGCTGGGCCCCAACATGTCGCCGGACAATTCGATCAGCACCCCGGCCAGCTTCTTTCCTTCCACCAGGATGTCGTTGGGCCATTTCACACTCGACTGGGCCAAGCCCAAGCCACGCAGGGTACGCACCAGGATGACCCCAACGGCCAGGGACAGCCCGGACAATTCCGCCGCCGTGCGGCCGGAGCGCCACAGCAGCGAGAAGGCAAGGCCGTTACCCAGGCTCGCCAGCCAGGAACGGCCCCTGCGCCCACGTCCCTCGGTCTGCCATTCGGCGACCACCAACGTGCGATGAGGCGCGCCATGGCGCGCCTCATCCAGCAGGAAGGTATTCGTGGAGGGCAGACGCTCGAAATAGTGGAAACGGAATCCCGCGGATTCGAGCAGGCCCGCCAGGGCCGACGGGTTCAGCCAATCCAGGGGTTCCGCCAGGCGATAGCCGCGCCCCTGCACCGCGTGCACCGCCACACCCGCCTCGTTGGCTTCCCGCACCGCGTTATTGATGGTGGCGCGGGAACAACCCAGCCGGCGGGCAATGTGCTCACCGGATGCAAAGTCATCGTGGGATAGCTGGCGGAGCACCTCCAGAAACACGGTACTCATTCAATGCCTCGCGGCCAAGGACAAATCAGGCCCGTTCAACCGCCGGGGAGGCGGCTACTGCCAGCAACTCGCCACGCTGGCACCCGCCCCGGTCACGCCTTTCCGGCCCGTATGGTCCAGCAACAGGCTGCCGCATTCATCCGGCTCGACCGGCACCGCCTGCAAGGTAAAGCCGGTTTCGCTCACCGCCGGGAATGTCGCCTTGGGATCGCTGGCAACCACCGGTTGGGCCGCGATGGATACCCGGTACTTCATCTCCGCGTCCTGGGTCGACCACCCTGGAGGCAGCATGGCGGCATAACTGGGCTGGGTCGCGTATTGCAGATGCATCCACTCCGCCACCTCCTGCAGGCGCTGGACGGCATGGCGCTTGGATTTGTGGGATTGATGGTCGTAAAACGACGCAACCGCCACCACGATCAGGAGGACAAGGATCGCAACCGCCAGGATCAGTTCCAGCATGGTGAAACCGGACTGAGAGGCTCGCCTTCCCGCATCTTTGTAATTCATGACATTGATTCTCCACTCTGCCTTACGCAAGGCAGCACTCAAATCTCAACCACCCGACCAAGTGCTGAAAACAACCTTACCTACCCACCCCAGCACTCATCAGCAGTAATCGCGGCCCCTCCTGGCTGATTTATCACGCCCTTAACGCCCAGATGGTTAAGTGTGAGGTCACCACAATCGTCACCCGCCATGCTGCCCGTTCGGGTCGCCACCAGCAAAAATGTCGTTACGTCTGTGTTGGCGTCATCCAGGGCAATATTGTATTTCGCCGCCCCGGTATCCGGCGCCGCCACCTTGGGCAACGATATGGCGCCTATCGCCTCGCCCGCACACTGATAGCAGGACGGGCTCTCCTGAGTGTAGCGTCGCTCCATATGCTGCGCGTCCTCCATCAGGGCCGCCGCCGCGGAAGCTCTGGCCGACCGTCGCACATAGTCCATGTAGGACGGTATCGCGATAGAGGCAAGAAGGGCCACGATGGCGATCACGATCAACAACTCAATAAGCGTAAAACCACGCCAATGCTTGTTCATATCATCCCCTAGCGGATTTCAATCCAATAAATCCTGGTCGCCGTGCCACCACCGCCACCGCCACCCGGGGGTTCCACGCCCTTGTTCTTGATGGTGGCGATACCGCCGCTGGTGCCGCTCAATTCCTTGAAGGCGATATTTGAGTCACTGGTATCCAACCAGACCGGCGTCTTGCTGATGCCCACCGTGGACTTGATCCCCGCGACCACACCATCGTTCACGAGATCGTCAGTGTCGAATTCGTTATCAGCATTCAAATCGAATACCGGCTCCGCGAGCGCCCCACCCGTCAAGATACTTACCTCCATGAGCCAGCTTTCCCCACCGGGGGCGCATGGATCCGTCTTGGGTATCAGGGTCACGAAGATTACACGATCCCCTTTTATGATGGGCGTCGACACGACCCGTTCCCCCTTGGGCAAAGCGGGTGACGGCTCCAGCAAATCCAGATACCAGCCACGTTTGGTCAACCAATCCACATTGTTCTGGCTTGTGACCCGCACATCGAAACCCTGGGCAGCCCCCTGGAAATCGATGGTCTGTGATTGCAGTTCGCTGCGGTCCAGGGTGGCGATCGCCGCAATGCCATTGTCCCAGATGCCATAGAACGACTGCACGGAGGCATCCACGACATCGTTCTGGTTCAGATACAGACCGGTGCCGAAGAGGACCATATAGCCGCCATTCGTGTGGCCGGTCACAACAGGTTTGGAGGTAATGGCCTGCACCCCCCCTACGGAATCGCGCGCGCTGAATACCGGCGCGCCCCCATAGGCCACCCCCCATTGGTCCGAATCATTATTGGAAAGGTCGAACTTCCAGAGATTGCCGCGCAGATCGCCCGCATAAACGACATCCGTGACTTTGTCGTTGTTTGTATCCAGCAGAACAGGCGTCGAAAGGCCGTTGGACGTGTTCGCGTTGCCGGCCGCGATTTTCTTGATCAGCTCGCCCGTTTCAAGGTTGAGAACATAGAGGTAGGCCTGCTCGTTCGGGCTGTTGTAGCCATTGCCGAAGATGGCCGCCCACACGCCATTGTTCAGGCGGGCGATTTGAGGTTGGCTGTAGGTCAGGCCCAGGTCGATGTCCGCGTACTCCCAAAGCACGTTCGCTGCGGAAAAATTCGTGGGGTCCGAGACATCCAGGGCATAGATGGTTTTCCCGCCCGCGTTCAGCCCCCCCACAACCACCGTATGCCAACTGCCGTCCCAGTAGGCATCCCCCGCCGTTGGCGCGCCGTCGACATAGTAGACATGGCTGTAACCCGGGTCGGTCAGCTTGCTCAGGTTCCCGTACACGCCGCTGGGAACGAAGGCGAAGACTTCCTTGCCCTTGTCGTCGCCGGCCACGGCAGCCTGGATGGCATGCAGCATGCCATCGTTGGAGCCCACGTAAACCATGGGCGGACGGTTGGCCTTGTCCGTGACGAAGTCGGCGTAACTCGAGCCCTCCGCGCCGGACAACGCGCCATACCCCAGGTCCTCCGTGTATACGTAGGCGGGGTCCGAGTTGATGATGTCGCCCATGGTCTTGCCATTGCGCGCCCGGAACTCGCCGACGGTCACGCCATTGACGATTTTGACTTCCAGACTGTTGTCCCCCCGCAGCCAGGCGAGACGGGTGGCGCATTTGCCATCGTCAATCCCTGCCGCGTTGAAGTCCAATGCACTTTTCAACGGTGCGTAATCAGCACCGGCACAGGAAGTAAAGCCGCGTCCGCTGCCTCCGGGCAGCCCGTCGCTGTCCGGCACATAGGTGAAGATGTTGCGCTCCCCATGGGCGGGAACCTTCGTGGCGGCGTCCCAGATCGCGCTGCCGATACTGCCGTCCCCCTGCACGGGCAGGGCCAGCAGGGTGCCACTCCAGTCGTTGCTGTCGAACTTGGCCTGGTAGACCAGGGTGCTGCCCACCTTGATGCTGGTGGAGTTGGCGGACAGGGCGGCGGAAGAACCACTGCTGGTGGAGATGTCGTTGACGATGGCACTGAAAGCCGTGTTCAGCGCGGCGGGGTTGCTGGCGCTGTAGAATCGCCCGCGGCTATTGATGGCCGCATGCCAAAGATCAGCCACCTTGCCGCCGTCGCTGGCCGTGGAGGGCCACTGGGTCACGCCGTTTTTGATGCTCGTATAACTGCCGGCATAGGTGCTGCCCCCCCAGGTCAACCCCGCTTGTGTGAGAAACGCCTCCAGCCCCAGGCCCACGGTGTAATTCACCATGTGCTGCCAATCAGCCGGGTCATTGGCGGGATTCACGTACTGTTCCGCCGCCAATCCCGTCTTGTCCGGATAACGGGGGACCAGGTTGTCGTCCAAATTGCGCAGGTCATTGGACCAGTAATAGAAGGCAATGTCCGCCAGGCTGTTTGAATTGGCATCCTCATAAGGCGCGGCCGCCACGTAATTCACGCCGTCCGGCAATGTCTTGTCGGCGTTGTCATAGTTATCCGCAACGCTGGCCTGCACATCATCGAGATCGAAGGTGTCGGTATAAATGCCGTCCGTCATGAGGATGTGGAAATTCCGCCGGCAGGACAATTCGCCCGAGTTGGCGGTGGTGAAATCGTTGTCGTAAGGGCTGTTTTCGCCACTGGTTTTGAAATAAGCCCCGGCGCGGTTCATGGCCTCGCGCAAGGGGGTGGAGGTATTGGTCCGCAGCCTGAACAGCCAGTTATAAAAGTTCTGCCGGTGCTGCCCGGAAAAGGTCTTGATGGCATTGGAAAAATTGACCGCCGTCGTCTCCCAGCCCTCGCAGTCCGCGGTCACTACCGTGCCGGTGCCGCCCCGGCAGCTGTTCAGGGCCTGCCACGCCACCCGGGTGCTGGGATGCACCGACGCGAAGGCAATGGCCGTGGCGGAGATGGTGGCCAGGTTCCGGGTGCGGTAGAAGGAATACCAGTTGGCGAAGTTCTGGCGCTCATCCGTATCGTTGACACCGTCTCCGTTGTAGTCCACCGTGCCCGGACCGGAGGTGGCGCTGACAATCACCAGGTCATAGCAATCATTGTCTGTGCGCTTTTGCTCGTCAGTGCCGGTGCAGTTCGTATTGCTGCCATCAAATTTGTAGTAATACGCAGGCATGGGACGAGACTGACATTGTGTATTGTCGTTGCAGTCAACCACGGGGTTTTCCATATTGACCCAGGTATCAACCCCCGTGCCGGAAGTGGAGTTGAACTGACACGGATCCGTCCCCGATACTTGATTGCATCGCACATCACTTGCGTAATGACGCATGAATTCATGGCTCTTGGTCGTCGTGTGCAAAAACAAGCCCGCTGAGGGCCGATAGCGGGTGGACAGATTGTATTGGGTTGCCGAATTGAGCGAGAGGCTCGTGGCAAAACCGTTGATGTGCGCGGCGGTAAATGAAGTGGTGAGCGCATTGCCATTCGCGTCAACCGGCGGCGCATAAACGAAGGCAGGGTTGTAATAAATCGGGTTGTAATGGGAGGACTTCAAATACCGGGGATCAAGACCGGAATCCGGATTGCTGTCGCAAATGGCGTTGGGGTTGCCGCATACGTCCGGGGTAAACGCCCGCGCCATACTCCCGGAGTCATCCAGGGTGACGATCAGGTTGGGCGCCACATTGACCGTCAGGAACAACGGGTCGGTGGCGATGGCGACCGGCGCGGAAAACGCCTGGTGGGCGAAAAGGGAAAACGCCGCGACGAGCCCACAGGTGCCACGCTTCAAATAGGTCGTTTTCATAGTGAACTCCTCATTCAGGGGCATTCATTCGCCACGCCGGCCCCGGTGCACTGAAACTCGGCCTGCAGGATGACCGTCGATTCCGTGGTTCCACCCACGCCCCGGGCGGTGACCCGGAAGCGGTTGGTATTGCCCCAGCGTTCCAACACGAAGACGGGCTGCGCCGCCACCTGGCCCATAATTGTTCTTACCGCCAGGGCGGCATTCCAGTTGTATGCATTCCAGAAGGCGATGTCGTTGGCATTCATGGCGTTGACCGGCGTCGCCAGAGCGCGGAAGGGCCCTCCTTCCGTCGGCATGGCCGCATCCGGAGCGGCCAGACGCTGTTGCGCGTCGCGCAGCGCGGCCTCGGCGGCCTCCAGGGCCAAATCCCGCTCCCGGGTGTTGCCGGCCATGCGCTCTTCCAGGGAGGTCACCTTGGAGGCGGTGACGCCGATGAGGGTCAGCATCAGGAGGAATACCAAGGCGAAGATCAGCGCAGCGCCCCGCTGTTGTTTAAGCCTGATCATGGTCTGTTCCTCACGGCCACCACAAATGTGAACACCTGCCGCAACAGCCGATCACCCGCGGCCGCCGCCGCGCCGTTGTAGGCATAGGATTGGGGCTGGTTGACGACCCCCGTCTCCGAGGCCCGACTGACCATGAGCAGGGAAATTCGAACACTCAGGACCCGTTGCCAGCGGGCAACCGCGTCCGCGCCCGGCACCACCGGCACCCCGGTGCCGTTTTCGATTTCATCGGCGGTCTGGTAGGCATTGACCTGCCCGTCCGCGGCCACATCCGTGTCCACTCCGTAGGTGATCTGCATATTCTCGACCCCTTCCACCACTTCCTCCGCCTCGCTGATGGGCGCGCCGCCCTGGGCCTTCAGGCGCTGGCGGTACAGGGAAGGCTCGCCCGCAGCATTGTTGCGCACGAAATAGGTGTTGCCGCTGAGCTTCATGAGCCGGCTCCCTGCGTTGAACGCGGCCGTGGCGTTGACCGAGTCAATGTTGTTGCCGTTGGGGTTGGTGGCCTGGAACTGGGCCGCGATGAGCGAACCGGGGTCGCAGGCCACCACCACGTCGCCATCGGCGATGTCATGGGCCGCGGACAGGGTGAATGTCTGGCCGGCATGGGCCGTGACAATGAATTCCCGGGTGTTTTCGGCGCGCAACACCGTCAGGGCATCCCGGTTGGCCAGGGCATTCGCGATGCCCGTGCCCCCCACGCCGGATTCATATCCGGTCAGGGGTCTAGTAACAAAACCGCCGTACCAACTGGCATTGCCCAGGTTGTCCACCACGGCGGTGTGTTTGACACTGCATCCGGTCAAGCCGGCCAGGCGTATATCCTGAGCCATTGTGTCATAGGCATAGCGCGCGTTCTCCTGCATGCGGGCCATGACATCCTGGGCGCGGAAGGTCTGGCGGCTGCCGATATACACGAACCCCACCGCCGCCACGACAATGGACCCGATGGCGATGGCCACCAGCAATTCGATCAAGCTCAGGCCCAAAGCGCGTTTCATCTGCACCATCTCCCGTACCGGCTTCATATCTTGCTCTGGGTGACAAAGGAAACCGCGTTCACTCCGTAGCCGCCCCCCGCTGCCGCGACCTTTTCCTGCCACCGCACCTCGATGGTGGCGACGTGGGTCATCGGGTCCACCAGCACCGAGCCATCGCCCCCCGGCAGCATGACCGCCAGGCAATCCTTCCATTCGTCCCGATCACTCGCCGCCGCGGTTTGGGCACCGCACAGCAGCCCCTGCCCATTGCCCAGGGATGCGCCGAGCGCCACGTTGTAGCCCCCCAGGCGCGCCGAGGTGGAATTCACGCGCATGCGCTCGAGGATGTCATAGGCCAGTATGGTGGCCTGGCTTCGCAGGTAGCCGCTGTGGGCGTTGCGCATGCTGACTGCCTGCAAACCGGCCACCCCCAGCAACCCCAGGGCCAGCACCACCATGGCCACCAGCACCTCCAGAAGGGTAAAACCGGATTGCTTTCGGCTTGCGTTGACTTGAACCTTCATATTCATTCCTCCGGCACGCATCTCAGCAACTGGTCCCGTCATCATCGTCATCGGCGATCCGCACCCGTCCCGTGGGCCCCACCACCACGTCCAGGCCATCGGCATCGATGCAGATACTGAAGGTGCCGTTGTTCAACCCCACGCCATCACTGTTGCCATTGGACGTGTATGAAATCCAGTCGGGGAAGTTGCCCCCTCCCGAAATGGTCAGACCCGACCTCGAGCCGCCTGCGCGCAACAAGGTATCCGCCGCCGCGCCGACTCCATCCAGCGTACCCTGGACGTTCCCGTCGACGAACACAATCCAACCCTGCTCCCAATTTCCAGCCAGGGTGCAGGTCGCGCCGTCAGCGCTCTTGCACACCGAAACCGTTCTCACCCGCTTGACGGCTTCCGACCGGGCCAAGTTCAAGGCCCCGACGAGCTCGGTGCTTGCGGATGAAAGCCGGTTCTTGGCTACAAATTCCCGCAAGCTGGGAACCGCCAGGCCCATCAATACCGCAGCGATGGCGACCACCACCAACAATTCGATCAACGTCATGCCTTGCGATTTGCGCATAGTCACCCCTATCTGGCCTTGATTCTATTAACGCCGGTCATTGTTCAAACACCATTCCGAATAAACGGCCATCCCGCCGGTATAAACGGCAGGCGGCTTAAAATATTGAGGCCTTCATCGACCACACAACCATGCATCCAGACGCACTCATTATCGGCGCCGGCATCAATGGCCTTCTCAGCGCCCTGGCATTGAGGCATGAAGGGCTTTCCGTCACTGTCGTCGACCAAGGCAACATAGCCCGGGAATCCACGTGGGCTGGCGCGGGCATTCTCTCTCCCCTGCTGCCCTGGGACTATGGCGACGAGGTCAACGCTTTGACCGAGCGGGGAAGAGCGCTATGGCCTGGCCTGGCGAAAACCTTGAGTCAGGAGAGCGGTGTCGACCCGGAATATTGGCCGTGCGGGATGCTGGCCATGGGGGATTTTGATGTCGACCAGGCCCTTGCCTGGTGCCGGGACCATGACTGGAGTTGTACTTCCGCCGCGCCGACAAGGCTCAATCAGACTGCACAAGACACCTCCGTGCTTTGGCTGCCCCAAGTCGCTCAAGCCCGCAATCCCAGGGTGGCCAAGGCCTTGGAGATCACCTGCCGGAAGTTCGGTGTCGACCTTCTCAGCCATGTGGGGGTATCAAGCTTCGATTCGGGCAATGGACGCATCCTGGCTGCCACAACCCATCAAGGAAAACTCCACGCGGACCGATACATCGTCTGTAGCGGCGCATGGAGCAGCAAATTGCTGGGGGATGCCGCCCTGGCTATGAAGATCACCCCCATACGGGGACAAATCCTGTTGTTCAAGTCAACCACCGGCGTGCCCGCCCATATCATCTACCGCCATGGCAAATACATCGTGCCCAGATTGGATGGCCACATCCTGGTGGGCAGTACCCTGGAGGAAACGGGCTTTGATAAATCCTGTACCTCGGCGGCGAAGTCGGAATTGCTGGATTTCGCCCTGGACACGCTGCCTTCCTTGAAGGACGCGGAACTGGTCCATCATTGGGCAGGGCTGCGGCCGGGCTCACCGGGCAACCTGCCCACCATTTCAGGCCACCCGGATCTGGACAATCTTTTTGTGAACAGCGGGCACTACCGCTATGCCAAACCCTATGAATGGCGTCGTTAATGGCCGTCCTCCCGTGAGCAGAAAATCACCGCCACCGCCAGATTTCAGAAATCTGGGCACGCTGTTGCGCGCCATCGTGCTGGCCGAGGCGGCAAATTTCGTCTTCCATCTGGCAGCCCAGGGAAGCCTCATCAAGGCTCTGCTGGCAATGGGCAGCGGCATCCCTCTCTTCGAAACGGCCTTGCTGGGCACCTTGCTGTTTCTTTTCCTGCTTTCACCCTGGCTTGCCGGACGTTCATTCAGGACTGGCGCCCAGATTGGCATTGTCACGGCGGCCCTGGTGACCATGTTCCTGCATGTTGCTTTCTCCGCCACACTTCCGACATCACTCAAATTCACTGCCACCCATTCGGGTGTTCTGGCGGCGATGACCGCCGCCTTGATCTTCTTCTACTTCCACTGGCGCCAGCTCGTCCTGTCCCCCGCCTTGTCCGACGCCCGGCTGATGGCCCTGCAGGCCCGCATCCGCCCCCATTTCCTCTACAACAGCCTGAACACGGTGCTGGGCCTGATCCGCCAGGACCCGAAACGGGCCGAGTCCGTGCTGGAGAACCTGGCCGACCTGTTCCGGGCCCTCATGGCCGAGGCCCGTACCCTGGTGCCCCTGGAGCGGGAACTGGAACTGGCCAAGGCCTACGTGGAGGTGGAAAGCATCCGCCTCGGCGAACGGCTCCGGGTGGTCTGGCATTGCGATGGCGCGCCCCGGCAGGCGGAGGTGCCCCAGCTCATCCTCCAGCCCCTGATCGAGAACGCGGTCATCCATGGCATCGAGCCCAACCCCGAAGGCGGAGAGGTCCACATCAACATCTTCGTGAAGGGGGGGCGGATGCTGCTGGTGGTGCGCAACCCCCTCCTGCCTTCCAGCCCCCGCCGCCCGGGCAACCGCATGGCCCTGGCCAACATCCGTGAACGCCTGGATCTGCATTTCGACGCCGAGGCCCGCATGACCCACTACACCGCCGGCGGCGAATTCGTGGTGCAGGTGGAAATTCCCCTGCACGGGGCGACTACCACCAGCAAAGGTTAGACGCTGTTTAATTTGCCCACTAAAATCAGCTTAACTGTTTGAGTGGACAAGACTTTATGTTTACCGCGCCTGAGCCCCCCCTGTTTCGTTCGGACATCACGGACCGTTTGCGCGCCCATGGCATTGCCCCCACCCACCAGCGGGTGGAGATCGCCACGGTGCTGTTTTCCCGCTGCGAGCACCTTTCCGCCGACCAGATCCTGGCCGCCGTGAACGTGCGCCACAGCGAGACTTCGAAGGCCACGGTGTACAACACCCTGAAGCTGTTTCTGGAAAAGGGCCTGGTGCGGGAGGTGATCGTGGACCCCACCAAGGTGTTCTACGACCCCAACATCCATCCCCATCATCACTTCTACAACACCGAGAGCGGGGAGTTGACCGATATTCCCGCGGACGCGCTGCAACTGGCCGGCATGCCCCAGATGCCTGCCGGCATGGTGGCGGAAAGCATCGACGTGATCGTGCGCATCCGCCCGCAATAAACGGCCCCGCCCGAGCCCCACCGATATCCATCCACCGGAAGCACCCATGCAAAGACGCGCATTCCTGAAGGGCGCCGGGGCCGGCCTGGCCACGTCCGCCGCCCTGGCCCTGCCCGGCTGCGGCAAAGAGGCCGCCACCCT
Organism: uncultured Thiobacillus sp.; assembly: GCA_964599015.1. Lineage (GTDB taxonomy): Bacteria > Pseudomonadota > Gammaproteobacteria > Burkholderiales > Thiobacillaceae > PFJX01. The sequence goes on along the minus strand of CAZREY010000009.1, from coordinate 2,134 downwards.
CCAGGCGGGCGAACTGCCCACCATCCACTGGCGCCTGGCCTCCAGCTTCCCCAAGAGCCTGGATACCATCTATGGCGCCGCCGAGGTGCTGGCCGACCGCCTGAGCAAGATCACCAACGGCAAATTCCAGCTCAAGATCCACGCCGGCGGCGAACTGGTGCCCGGCCTGCAGGTGCTGGACGCGGTGCAGAACGGCACGGTGGAATGCGGCCATTCCGCCAGCTACTACTACGTGGGCAAGAACCTGGCCTTCGCCTTCGACTGCGCCGTGCCCTTCGGTCTCACCGCCCGGCAGCAGAACGCGTGGATGTACCACGGCGGCGGCATCGAGCTGATGCGGGAGCTGTTCAGGAAGTACAACATCGTGCAGTTCCCCGGCGGCAACACCGGCGTGCAGATGGGCGGCTGGTTCCGCAAGGAGATCCACTCCCTGGCGGATCTGCAGGGCCTGAAGATGCGCATCCCCGGCATCGGCGGCCAGATCATGGCCAAGCTGGGGGCCGTGCCCCAGACCCTGGCGGGCGGCGACATCTACCCCGCCCTGGAGCGGGGCGCCATCGATGCCGCCGAATGGGTCGGCCCCTACGACGACGAGAAGCTTGGGTTCCACAAGATCGCCCCCCACTACTACTACCCCGGCTGGTGGGAAGGCGGGCCCCAGCTGTCCTTCTTCGTCAACCTGGCCAAGTGGAACGAGTTGCCGGAGGCCTACCAGCAGGCCTTCGAGACCGCCTGCGTGGAAGCCAACGTGGGCATGCTGGCGAAATACGACGCCCAGAATCCCCAGGCCCTCATGCGCCTGGTGCAGCAGGGCGTGAAGCTGCACGCCTATCCGAAGGACATCCTGGAAGCCGCCCAGAAGGCCGCCTTTGAACTGTATGACGCGGAGGCCGCGAAGAACCCGGACTTCGCCCGCGTCTATGAACCCTGGAAAGCCTTCCGCAATGCGGAGTCGCAGTGGTTCAAGGTGGCGGAAGCCACCTACGCCAACTTCCTCTATTACAGCCGATGACGAAAGGAACCGCCATGCAAGCGAAAACCCTGATTGCCCTCCTGGCCCTGGCCGCCCTGGCTGCCTGCGGCAAGGAAGAACCCGCCGCCCCCGCCGGGCAGGCAGCCGCCCCGGCGCCCGCGGCCCAGCCCCCGGCGGCGACCGCCGCCGCGCCCGGCATAGCCAACGCGGTCACGGAACACGGCCGCATCAAGTACGGCAGCGTCTGCGCCGGCTGCCATGGCAAGAACGGGGAAGGCTCAGGCATGTTCCCGAAAGTCGCAGGCCAGTCCGCCGAGGCGCTGGCGGCCAAGCTGCGGGACTACAAGGCAGGCAAGCAGATGGGCGCGCAAACCGCCATGATGGCCGCCAACGCCCAGAACCTGAGCGAAGAGGACATCGACGCCCTGGCCGCCTACATGGCCAGCTTCGGCGGCTGAAAACGCGGCGGAATGAAAAAGCCGGGGCAAGCCCCGGCTGCTGAACCTTCCCGGCGCAATCCCCGGGTATCAATCCACCGCCAGCAGTTCCACCTCGAACACCAGGGTCGCATTGGGCGGAATCACGCCGCCGGCGCCGTAGGCCCCGTAGCCCAGATGGGGCGGAATGGTGAGCTTGCGCTTGCCGCCCACCTTCATGCCCGCCACGCCCTCGTCCCAACCGGGAATCACATGGCCCCGGCCCAGGGGGAAATCGAAGGGATCATTGCGATCCACACTGGAATCGAACTTGCTGCCATCGGTCAGCCAGCCCGTGTAATGCACACTGACCCGGTTGCCCTTGGCGGCCTCGGCACCCTCGCCCACCACCAAATCTTCAAAAACCAGACCGCTTGAGGTTGTCACTTCAGACATGGAAACACTCCAAAAGAAACGGCGCGGAGTGAGCCCACTCCGCGCCGCGGTTTACAAATGGGTTATTGCAGCACCACCAGCACGACGCGGCGGTTCTGGCTGCGGCCCTCGCGGTTCATGTTGCTGGCCACGGGCTCGCTCTCGCCGTAGGAGATGGCCGCCATGCGGTGCAGGGGAATGCCCCCCTTCATATTCAGGTAGCGGCGCACCGCCTCGGCCCGGGCCTCGCCCACCCGCATGTTCAGATCGGCCTCGCCCCGGCTGTCGGTGTGGCCCTGGATCTCGACGA
>CAZREY010000008.1:7682-19892 GCA_964599015.1 uncultured Thiobacillus sp. | reverse complement strand
CCAATAAGACAAAACCCCGCCAAAAATGACGGGGTTCGTCAGCAGCCTGAAGCCCGCATGCGCGGGCTTTTTTGTTCATCTGGTGGTGATGGGCAGAATCGAACTGCCGACCTGTGGGTTATGAATCCACCGCTCTAACCGTCTGAGCTACATCACCGGGAAGGCAAAGAGCCGTGGATTATCCTTAGCGTCCCTATGTATGTCAATGATTGTAGAGAGAAAGCTCCCGCGACCGCATTTGCATTAAAAAACCATATCGTGCCAACAGTTGAATTTATCCGACTAAATTAGTATGGTATTAACCAGGCGCAACCCAATGCGCCTTTACTTGAACCACCTACATCAGTATTTGCTTATTTATTAAAGGAGTATGCGATGTCTGCCTTGATCAACGGATTCAACCCCGAGGGCGTGGTCACCATCAACCGGGTGATCCTCAAGCCCGAATACTCTACGGACGACCTGGAAATGCGCGTGGCCGAGCTGTGCGAGAACGTGAAGACCTATCACTCCGACACCGGCTTCGTGGGGGGCTTCGTGGCCTTGAACTCGGGCCAGGTGTCCAACGAAGGCTCGACGGTGGGCCAGGCGGTGCTCAGCCCCCTGCAGGACAGGGAGGCCCTGATCGTGACCTTCTGGCAGTCCTTCGAGGAGCACGAACGCAGCCACCGCTCGGAGACGTTCCAGCCCCTGTTCCAGCGTGTGCTGGATCTGTGCGAGAACGGCAACGAGGAAATCGCCTACAAGATGCTGTGGTCGGGCAAGGCCTACAGTGCCGAGGAGGCCCGGCAGGCCCGTGCCGCCAAGGAGAAATACCTCAAGGCCGCGTGAGGCGGCTCAGGGCAGCCGGACGGTAGCCGGCTGCCCCGGCATGAGGCCATTCTCCCGGGGCAAGGCCACTTCCAGGCGGTATTTGCCGTCCTCCCGGGGGCTGATGCCCCGCACTTCACCCTTGAGGGTCCGCCCCCCGGCCAGCACGTCCGCCTTGCGCCCCAGCTCCAGTCGGGAGGCCTGGTCGGGCGACAACGTGGCAAGCGCAACGAGCTCATCCGCTCGCGCCACGGTGAAGAGGGGGTTGGGTTGGCAAGGGGTGGCGGCCACCAGACCCGGTTCAGCCATGCGCGCCAGGACGATGGCATCGAAGGGGGCGCGCAGTTCGGATTCCTCCAACTGGCGGCGTGCCCTCTCCAGTCTGGCCCGGGCCCCGGCAAGAGCCGCGGCGGCGCGGTCAGCGCGGAGCTGGGCCGCATCCAGCTCGCTGGTGGCGGACACGGTGCGGGCGTAAAGCTCTTTTACCCGATCCAAGTCCCGCTGGGCGTCTGCCTGCTCCTGGGTCAGGCGGTCCACATCCGCCCTGGCCTCGGCCACCCCGGCCTTGAACAGGGTGGGATTGAGGGCCGCCAGCAGGTCGCCCTTCTTGAGCCGCTGGCCGGCGTGGGCCGCCACGGTTTCCACCACGCCGGTGACGGGCATCGCGAGGGATATCCGGCCCGACCAGCCCAACTCGGCGGCATGGTCGGCGGCTTGGACTGTGCCAGCGGCCAGGGCCAGGCCGCCCACGAACAGGATGGGTTTCATGACTTGTCCTTCGTCTTCAAATCGGCAAGGGGGGTGCCCAGCAGGGCCTCCAGACGCGCCCAGGCCAGGGCCAGGCGATATTCCACGGCCCGGCGCCGCAACTGGGCCACCTGGGTTTCCGCCATGCTGGTGCCCAGGTTGGTCTTGAGCTCCATCTCATATTCCGCCCGGGCCTTTTCCAGGGCCAGGTCACGATAGTGGGCATGGGTCTTGGAACTCTGCCGTTCGCTGCCCCTGAGATGCTGGATCTCCTCCCAGACCGACCGGATGGATTCCCGCAGCTGCATGGCCAGCTTTTCGTGCTGGACCTGGATTTCGGTGATGCGGGCCTGTTCCCGGGCCAGGCCCGCATCGACCCGGTCACCCTGCCAGAGGGGCATGACGAAATTCAGGCCGGCGCGCACATCGTCCCGGGTGGTGGACTCGCGGCTCCAGGCTGCGGCTTCCGCCTCGAATTCCACGCTGGGCCGGTAGGCCGCGCGCACCGCATCGCGCCGCGTCTGGGCGGCGGCCAACAGTTTGGACTGGGCCTGAAGGCCCGGGTTGTGGGCCAGGGCATGGTTGAGGAGAACATCCAACTCGGGCAATTCACGGTTGTTGTCCCCCAGGGGCGGGTCCATCAGATCCTCCAGGACCGGGTCCCGCCGGTTCATGGCCACGGCCAGTTGCATGCGTTTTTCCCGCAGCGTGCGGCGGGTGTCGTTGCGCTGCGCCAGGGCCTCCTGATAGCGGGACTCCAGTTCCACCAGCCGCCATTGGGGAATCTGGCCCAGGGCATGGCGGTCCTTGTTGTTGTCCCAGTCCACGTAGGCCACGGCCATGAATTCCGTATCGGCGTTGTAACGCATGTCCGCCAGCAGGACGTCGAAATAGCGTGCCATGAGGGTCAGGCGGCGCTGGGCCCGGGCATCCATGACCTGCAAGCCGCGTGCGTCGGCCTCGCCCCGGGCCGCGGCCACGGCAATGTTGCTCAGGCCGCCGTCCTAGAGACTCTTGCGGGCCACCAGCCGGGCCTGGTGGTCGGGGTGGTAGCGGTCGTTGAAAAGCTCGTTGCGCCCGCTGCGCAGGGCGCCTTCCAGGGACACCCGGAAATCGTCCAGGCTGGCCGCCAGACGGGTCTCGGCCTCGGCCCCTTCGGCTCTGGCACGGGCCAGGTCCAGATCAGGGTGGGCGGAATCCGCCAGGGCCAGCACGGCATCCAGGGTGAGTTTGGGCGTTTCCGCTGCCTGGGCGGCCCCCAGGCAGCACAGCATGGCCGCCACCCAAAGTCGCGGCCCGCGGGCCATCGCCTTCATTGGGCGGATTTTTGCCGCTTGTAGACATTGAACGGCGTGGTCTTGTACACGCCGTCCACCACATACTTGCCCAGCAGCAGGAACTCATCCGCAGTCTGGGTCGCCCCCGTGAAGCGGGTGACCGGCTTGCCCGCCAAATCGAAGAACACGAAGGTGGGGGTGGCCCGGGCCCGGTGTTCCAGGGCAAAGGCCTTTTCAGTGGTGTCCTTGCCCTGGAAGTCGGTCATGGAAGTATCGCCCTTCACGTCCATGGCGTAGATGAGGAAGTGCCTGCGGTACCAGTCCTGCACCTGGGACTGGTTCAGGACCGTGGTTTTCATGCGGTAGCAGAAGGGACAGTCCTCCATCTCGAACATGATGAGCACCCCCTGCTTGCCCTCGCTCCTGGCCACGTCCAGTTCTTCCTTGAAATCCCCCAGCTTGGGCATGAAGAAATGGGCATGGGGATCCCGAACCTCGGCGTGGGCCGAGAAGACCCAAAGGGAAAAGAACAAAACCAGCCAGCGCATGACGACTCCTCATTCAAGAATATGGTGTGCCACTTCGAGTTTTCCTGCCCCTCCTCGGGAGAAGGCGGACTCCGCGGTAAGGATGCCCGGGGTGCTCATTTCTTCTTGGTGATGTAGCTTTCCACGGCCTGCCGGGTCAGGGCACCGACGTTGTAGGCCACCATTTTGCCCTGAGGATTGTAGAGGTAAGTAGTGGGCAGCCCGGTGAGGGCGCCGATCTGGGCCGCGGCCTTGCTGTCTCCCAGGATGATGGGATAACTCACCATCATCTGGTCGGCGAACTGGAGCACGGTTTTTGGATCCTGGTAATCCATGGCGATGCCCAGCACCACCAGGTTGTTCTTCTTGTTCTCGTGCAAGGCATTCAGATCGGGGATTTCCTCCAGGCAGGGAGGACACCAGGTAGCCCAGAAATTCACCAGCACCCACTTGCCCTTGTACTGGGCCAGGGTATGGGTCTTGCCCTTGCTGTCCACCAGGGTGAAGGCCTGGGCGCCATGGACCCACAGGAAAGCGGCAAGGAATAGAGCGATCAGGCGAGTCATGGTCGAGTGTCGATTGCGTTGGAAATGGCGAGTATGACCCGATATCTCCTGACGGGTTCATGGTCCGTCCGAATGTACCGCCCCATGGGTCATGCCTCCGAAGGTTCCTGCATTCAGGGTCACGCGGCCCCGGCCGGGCACGTTAAGATATGTCGCGGCCTGGAAAGGCTGTGATTAAAATCACGCGACACGATAATGAAGCAGGAACGGAGCCAGGAGCCATGCAGCCCAGATATGTCCTACCCACCAGGGAGCCGGCGCGCAATATAAACCTGGAGACGAAACCCAAGCAAGTCGAGGCCTGGCTGGCCAACCTGCCCCTCTCCAACCCCACGGAAACGGCGGAGGAACTGGCCGATTACCTGACCGCCATAAACAGCATCGACCTGTCCCACGATGTCCGCGTCAAGGTGGTGGACCGGTTGGGCACGGTGCTGGAAGACGTGGTCGCCAGCCTGTACGAACAATATGGCGCGGCCCCCCTGCCCCTGCCTCCAAAGCAGCAGCGCAACGCCGAGCTGGCCCAGCGCCTGCTGCTGGAAATGGCGACGGCCTACAAGATTTTGCTACAGGAATGGCTGAAGCGCCGCTTCCACCTGTTCGGCGGCAATCCGGTGCCCCTCTATCTGCAACGCATCCTGTTGTCCCTGCAGGCGGTGGCCGAGGTGAGCTTCGAGACCCACCAGCCCACCCCCGAAGGCATCTGGTTCGACCTGCACCAGACTTACAACTATGCCATGCGCAATGGCCTCAAGGACGTGATTCCCGAGGGCGGCAGCAAGATGCTGTCCCTGGAGCAGATATACAAGGCCACCCTGCTGATGGCCCTGGCAGACCCGTACCACTTCCCCCAGGTGGAACTGCCCTGGGCCAAGGACATCATCGCCCGCTTCTCCAATCTGGCCAGCATCTTTCCCGCCGAGGAAAGCACCAAGGGCCAGGCAGGCCTGTTCATCGTGGACATCAGCGTCGACGCCACCCCCAAACCCCTGGCCCGGGAAGCCCATCCCATGAACCCCCGCTGGGACCTGATATTGAACACCACGGCCCTGGCCAAGCATCTGGCGCTGGTGGCCAGCCATCTGCGCAGCCCGGAAGACCGCGCCAAGCTGGGCCTGCCCGATGCAGCCATCGATCCGGCCTACGCCTCCATGCTGAAGCGCCTGCGCCTGAACTGGGGCGCCTCGGTACAGCGCCAATCCCAACGTCGACGTCACCAGCAAGGAAAAGAGATGGATGTCTGCATCGGCTTCAAGGCCATGCACCGCCTCCTCTCCCCGAGCGGCAAAGGCGAAACCATCCACTACGGCATCGTGGACAATGACCCGCCGCCCGTGTTGCTCAAGTGCAAGACCATCAACGACAGTATGGGTGGCCTGGCCCTCAGCAAGACCCAGTCGGGCGCCATGCAGATCCGCGTGGGTGACATCGCCGGGGTGCGCCAGGCGAACGGCAATTGGGGCCTGGGCATCGTGCGCTGGTTCCGCATTCCCCAGAAGGGCGAGGTTTCCTTCGGCATCCAGTTGCTGGCGCCCCAGGCCTTGGCGGTCCAGATCCGTCGCAAGGATACCGGCCGGCAATGGCCGGGGCTGATGCTGCACCCCAGCGCCGTAAGCAAGCAGCCTCCCATGCTGGCTGCTCTGCCAGGCTGTTTCGGTCCAGACCTGGAAGTGGAAGTGAGCACCCCCAAAGGATCCCAGATCATGCAGCTGGACAAACGCCTGGAGTCCTCTCCCAGTCTGGATCTACTGCGCTTCCAGACGGAAACCCGGACCCCCGCCGAAACCGTTTAACGGGCCGCCGGCGGCGCCACGGTGCTGGGCGAGGGTGCGGGAGGTTCCTGCAGGGATATCTCCCGCACCGGTCCCTCCACTTCATTCAGGATGAGCACGTTCACGCGCCGGTTGCGCATGCGGCCTTCCGGCGTGGTGTTGGCATCCAGAGGGCGGTTGTCGGCATAGCCGATCGCCACCATGCGCCCTGCCGGGACCCCCATTTCCGTGAACAGGCGCACCACGCTGCCCGCCCGGGCGGAGGACAGCTCCCAGTTGGATGGGTAAACCGGGCTGTAAATGGGTATGTTGTCCGTATGGCCCTCCACCTGGATGGGATTGTCCGTGGTTGCCAGCACCCGGGCCACGGCGGACAGGGTATCGACGGACTTGGCCTGCAGCACGGCATCGCCACTGTTGAACAGGGTGCTGGCATTGATTTCCACGGTCACGCCCCGGGGCGACTGGGTCACCTGCACCTGGCCGCTCTTGATCAGGGGCTGCATGGCCTCCAGCACGTTCTTGGCCACCCTTTTCATCTTTTCCGCAGCTGCCCTGCGCTCCGGGGTTTCCCCCCCCGGGGGCTGGATCACGGACTTGCCGACGGGACGCCCCGTGCCTTCCAGTATCTCTGGATACTTGGACTTCATCTCGATCATCTTTTCCGAGGATGGAGGCTGCTGGAATGCACTCACCAGGGAATCGGACAGGACCCGGTACTTGCCTTCGTTGATGGAGGAGATGGCATACATCACCACGAAGAAGGCGAAAAGCAGGGTGATGAAATCCGCGTAGGACACCAGCCAGCGTTCGTGATTTTCATGCTCTTCGGGCGGTTTCTTGCGTGCCATGCCGCCTCCCTGCTAACCGCGCCCAGCCAGCAGTCTGCTCATGACAGGTAGCCCTGCAATTTGGCGTCGATGATGCGCGGGTTTTCACCATTGGCGATGGCGATGATGCCCTGGATGAACATCTCCTTGTTGGCCACCTGGCGGCCGATGAGGTAGCGAAGCTTGTTGGCGATGGGGATGTAGAGCAGGTTGGCGCCGCCCACGCCATAGATCGTGGCGACGAAGGCAACGGCGATGCCGGCCCCCAGCTTGGAGGGGTCCGACAGGTTCTCCATTACATGGATGAGCCCCATGACCGCCCCCAGGATGCCGATGGTGGGCGAATAGCCTCCCGCCGCCATCCATATCTTGGAGGCCTCGATGTGATGCTGCTCGTAGGACTGGAGGTCCAGTTCCAGGGTATCCCGCAATACTTCGGGTTCCGCGCCGTCCACCAGCATCTGCAGGCCCCGGCGGTGGAACAGGTCCGGCTGCTGCTCGATGAAAGGCTCCAGGGCCAACAGACCGCCGCGCCGTGCCTGCTGGCTCCATTCCAGGAGCATTTGCAGGGTTTCCTGGGGCACGATGCGGGGGGGCTTGAACACCCACTTCAGCATGTTCAGCCCGTCCAGAAAGACGCGCAGGCTGGATTGCAGCATGACGGCCCCCAGCGTCCCGCCCACCACGATCATGAAGGCCGTGAGTTGCAGGAGGGAACCGATATGCCCTCCCTCCAGGAACTGCCCCAGCAGGATGGCCGCCAGGCCGATGGTAATGCCGACGATGCTGACGATGTCCACTTGGCTCGGCTCTTATTTTTTGTCGCTGGACCAGTCCCGCAGCTTCCCACGCAGCCGGGCGATGGCCTGGCTGTGCAGCTGGCACACCCGGGACTCGGAGACCCCCAGCACGGCACCGATCTCCTTGAAGTTCATCTCCTGTTCGTAATACATGCCCATCAGCATCTTTTCCCGGTCCGGCAGGATGCCCACGGCCTGGGCCAGGGCCCCCTTGAAGTGGCGCGAAGCCAGGATGTCGAAGGGGCCATGGGTGGTGTCGTCGGCGAAGCGTTCCAGGAAATCCTCGCCGTCCACCTCGTGCAGGTCCTCGTAATAGACCAGGTGGGCACCCCGGGCGTCGTTCAGCAGTTCGAAGTAGGCCTGTATCTCCAACCCCATCTCCTCGGCGATCTCCTGCTCCGAGGGAGGGCGCTGGTGGCGCTGCTGCAGGGCGTGGATGGCGTTCTCGATCTGCCGCCCGGCACGGCGCACGTTGCGGGAAACCCAGTCCGCCTCCCGCAATTCGTCCAGCATGGCACCTCGCACACGCTGGGTGGCGTAGGTTTCGAAATGGGCGCCCTGCTCGTCATCGAAGCGCTCCACCGCGTCCATCAGGCCCATCAGGCCCGCCTGGATGAGATCGTCCACCTCCACGCTGGCCGGCAGGCGGGTCATCATGTGGTAGGCGATGCGCTTGACCAGGGGCAGGTATTCCCGCACCAGGGCATCCTTATCCTGGGCGACGGTCAGCATGCCTGCCCTTTCTTCCAACGGAATCCAGCGCCATGCGGCTGAACAGCCACATGCGTTGCCAATATTGCTCGAAGTTGATAGGTTGCGCGGCCTGCACATCCTGGAGGGATTCCGCCAACAGCGTGCCGTGGAGTCCCTCGGCGGGTTGCCTCCCCTCCTTGCGATTGGCGGTGGGCAGGCACCCCAGGTAACCGGGCGCGAAGCCCAGGAAGCGTACGGCAGTCTCCTTCAGGGAGTTGTAGAGGGGCTGGGCACGCTCCGGATCAGCACCTTCCACCAGCACTGTCCACGCACCGCCGGACCAGGCCCCGTGGGCGGACTTCAGCGTCGCATAGGCCTCCGCCAGCCAGTCCTTGTCTCCCGGCAGGACCAGAATCCGGATCTCGGCGGTGGTGGCCAAGCCGGCCCCGCCGCCGCCCTGGGGCCCGCTCCGGCTGTTCAGCAACATCCACTCTGGCGCATCACCCCAATGCTCGGCCATCTCCATGAGGGACTGTTCGCTCAGACCGGCCAGGGTATTCATGCCGTCCGGTGCCGCCAGGAGGCGAATGCCCGGGCCGGCCTCCTGGGCGGCCTCGGCAAGCCGCAGCTTGGGCACATCAGCCAGCGTGCGCCGCGCAAGCAGACCCCACATGCCCCCCACGTTGTAGGGGGGACGGGCCTCGTCCAGCACAAGCACCTGGTTGCCCCGGCGGCTGAGCCCCAGGGCCAGTTCGGCGCAGACCCGGGCATTGCGCCGCGTATCCGGCCCCAGGACTCCGGCGGCGCGGAACAATTGGCTGCCGGCGAACAGGCGCCGCAGCCCGGTGGCCTGGTCAATGGGCTCAGCCAGCCGCACCGATCACTCCCGCGGCCAATTCTTCCACCGACATGTGGGCCTGGCTGGCGGCCATAAGGATGGGATAGTCGCCGTCGGCCTGGGTGAAGGGGGACTCGGCCTTCTGGTTGCCCCGGAAGGCCCGGTCCGCCAGGTAGGTGGAATTGGCCAGATGCAGGTCTTCCGGCACCCGCTGGCCGTTGGTGACGAAATGCACCGGCAATTCGTGGCGGATGGCCACGTCCAGCACGGGGCCGAAGGTCAGGGCCTCGTCGATCTTGGTCAGCACGCAGCCCATCAAACCGGGGCCGGCATAGGCCCGGGCCACCTCCTCCAGGGTGACGCCCTGGCTGGGGGCGCCCAGCAGCAGCAGGCGGTTCACCTCCCGGCCGTCGCCGCAGAGCAGGGCCACCTGCTCCGCCACCCGCTTGTCCCGCTGGCTCATGCCCACGGTATCGATCAGGACCAGATGCCGGCTGTGGAGGTCCGAAAGCGTGAGCTCCAGGTCGTTCTCGTCCCGCACCGCGAACACGGGCGTGCCCAGGATGCGGCCGTAGATGCGCAACTGGTCCTGGGCGCCGATCCGGTACGTGTCGGTGGTCACCAGGGCCACCTGGCCGGCGCCGTGACGCAGCACGGCCCGGGCGGCGATCTTGGCCACGGTGGTGGTCTTGCCCACGCCCGTGGGGCCCACCAGGGCATACACCCCGCCCTTCTCGATGATGTCGTCCTCGGCCCGGGCCACCTTGATGTTGTGGGCGATGGTGTGCTTGAGCCATTTCAACGCCTGGTTCAGATCTCCCTCCTGGGCCGGCAGCATTTCCAGCAGCTGGCGGGAGAAACCGGCGGAAAAACCCGCGGCCAGGAGACGCTTCATGGCCTCTGCACGCATGGGATCGCGATGGGTCAGGTCGTTCCAGGCGAAGCCGGCCAACTGGCCCTCCACCATGCCACGCAGCAGGCGCATCTCCCGCGCCAGTTCATCCACGCCAGCGGCAATGGCGGACGCGGCGGGGGGCGGAGCGGCATCCGCGAGGGGCTCGGGAGGGGTCTTCGCAACCGTGGAGGTGTTTGTCTGCTGCCTCGCCGGAGAAGGCCGGATGGTGGTGCCGGCATCCGGCGCAGCCCCACCGGCGCCACCCCGCTGGGCCAGGTAATCCGTCAGGGTGGTGACCTGGGGTGCCGCATCCTCCATGCTGATGCCGGGTTGGGGGCGTGGGGCCTCCGGTGCACGGGGCTTGGCGGCCGCCGGCTTGGGCTGGTTGGCCGCGGCCCAAAGGGCGGGCTCCGCCTGGGAGGTCAGGGCGGCCATGTCCAGGTCCGCCACGGCGATGATCTCGACGCCGCCGGCCACCTGCCGGTTGGATAGGATGATGGCGCTGGCCCCCAGGGCATCTCGCACCTGGCGCAAGGCATCGCGTGTGGTCTGGGCGTGGAATTTTTTAATCATGCGCCGCCGCCGATGAGGCTGACGATGCGGATGGACTTGCCATCCGGCACCTCAGCATGGGAAAGCACTTTCAGAGAGGCCGCGGAGCGGCGGAGGAAGCGGGCCAGGACAGGACGGATGGCGGGCGGAGACAGCAACACGGCGGGTTGGCCCGCATTCTCCTGGCGTTCCACGGCCTGGACGGTTTCCCGCACCAGCCTTTCGGCCAGACCGGGCTCCAATCCGGCGCCCGCCTCACCACGGGCAGCCATGGCCTGCATCAGGATGTGCTCGAGGTTTGGCTCCAAAGCCATCACCTGCAATTCCTGCGCTCCTCCAAAGGTTTCGTGGATGATAGCACGGCCCAGGGCCACGCGAACGGCCGCCGTGAGGTCGTCCGCGTCCTGGGATTTCGATGCATGCTCCGCCAGGGTTTCCAGGATGGTGCGCATGTCGCGGATGTGGACCTGCTCCTCCAGCAGGTTCTGCAGCACCTTCTGCACCGTGCCGATGGGCAGGGCCTTGGGCACCAGGTCTTCCACCAGCTTTGGATACTGCTTGGCGATGTGGTCCAGCAGCTGCTGGGTTTCTTCCCGGCCCAGCAGTTCCGGCGCGTGTTCGTTGATGATCTTGGTGATATGGGTGGCCACCACGGTGCCGGTATCGACCACGGTGTAACCGTAGGTCTGGGCCAGGTCCCGCTGGGCGGCGTCGATCCACACCGCCGGCAGGCCGTAGGCCGGGTCCGTGGTGGCCTGGCCGGTGACGGTGCCCATCACCCGGCCGGGATTGATGGCCAGGTACTTGCCCACCATGGCCTCCCCTTCCGCCACGGTGACGCCTTTCAGGGTGACGCGATAGCCGTTGGGCTTGAGCTGGAGGTTGTCGCGGATGTGCACGGCGGGCACCAGATAGCCCAGGTCCTGGGCGATCTTCTTGCGGATGCCCCGGATGCGGCGCAAGAGCTCGCCGTCCTGGTTCCGGTCCACCAGGGGCACCAGGCGGTAGCCCACCTCCAGACCCAGGCGGTCCACTGCGGCCACGTCGTGCCACCCCACTTCCAGAGGTTCTTCCGCCACGGGCGGAGGCGGCTCCTCCTCCCGGACCTGGGCGGCCTCCCGGGCCTGCTGGGTAAGCCAGTAGCCGGCACCGGCCAGCAGCCCGCCCATGAGCAGGAAGGCCACGTGGGGCATGCCCGGGATCAGGCCCAGGATGGAGAGGATGCCGCTGGTGAGGAACAGGGCCTGGGGCCGGCCGAACATCTGTCCCACCACCTGCTGGTTCAGGTCCTGCTCGCTGGACACCCGGGTGACGACGATGCCGGCGGCGGTGGAGATCACCAGCGCGGGGATCTGGGCCACCAGGCCGTCGCCGATGGTAAGCAGGGTGTACTTGCTGGCGGCGGTGGCCAGGTCCAGGTCGTGCTGGGCCACGCCGATGATGAGGCCGCCGAACACGTTGATGATCATGATGATGATGCCCGCCACGGCGTCGCCCCGAACGAACTTGGAGGCACCGTCCATGGAGCCGTAGAAATCCGCCTCCTGGGCGATCTCGGAACGCCGGCGGCGGGCCTCGTCCTCGCCGATGAGGCCCGCGTTCAGGTCCGCGTCGATGGCCATCTGCTTGCCGGGCATGGCATCCAGGGTGAAGCGGGCGCTCACCTCGGCGATGCGCCCGGCGCCCTTGGTGATGACCACGAAGTTGATGATCACCAGGATGATGAACACGATGAGACCCACCGCGTAATTGCCCCCCACCAGGAAGTGGCCGAAGGCCTCGATCACCTTGCCGGCGGCGTCGGCGCTGCCATGCCCCTCCAGCAGCACGATGCGGGTGGAGGCCACGTTCAGGGACAACCGCAGCAATGTGGTCAGCAGCAGCACCGTGGGAAACACCGAGA
>CAZREY010000008.1:0-7672 GCA_964599015.1 uncultured Thiobacillus sp. | reverse complement strand
CTTCATGGTGTACAGGCTGATGAGCAGCACGATCATCGACAGAGCGATGTTGAACGTGAACAGGATGTCCAGCAGGAAAGGCGGCAGGGGCAGGATCATCATCGCCAGGATCATGATCACCAGCAGCGGCGCCGCCAGCTTCTGCCACTGCATACCGGGCGTGACGCCGAGGGTGGGCACGGCCTGGGCCATCAGGCGGCACCCGCGGCGGCGGCCTCAGCCATCCGCCGATTGGCCGGGTCCAGATCGGGGGGCACCTGCCAATCCGTGGGCAGCACGGGGTTCATGGACTGGTTGAGCTGATAGACGTAGGCCAGCACCTGGGCCACGGCGGTGAACAGGGTACCGGGGATGATGTCGCCCACCTCCACGTGGCGGTGCAGGGCCCGGGCCAGGGGCGGCGCCTCCACCACGGGCACCCGGTTCTCCCGGGCGATCTCCTTGATGCGTTCCGCCACAAGCTGGCTGCCCTTGGCGATGACCTGGGGTGCGGCCATGTGCTTCTCGTCGTACTTCAAGGCCACGGCGAAGTGCATGGGGTTGGTCACCACCACGTCGGCCTTGGGCACCTCCTGCATCATGCGCCGGCGAGCCACTTCCCGCTGCATGGAACGGATGCGCGCCTTGATCTGGGGATCACCCTCCATTTCCTTGTGCTCCTGGCGCACCTCCTCCTTGGTCATGCGCATCTGGCGCTGGTAGTTCCAGAGCTGGAAGGGCACGTCCATGACGACGATGAGGGCGTAGGCGCCCGCCGCCGCCAGGAAGGTCAGCAGGGTGATCTGGCCGAAATGCCCCATGGCCGAATCCAGGGGTTCCGCCGCCAGGGCCAGGATGCCGTCCCGCTGGCGCCAGATCATCCAGCCCGCCACGCCAGCGATCAGCGCCCCCTTGAGCACGGCCTTCACCAGCTCCACCAGGGACTGCCAGGAGAACATGCGCGCCAGGCCGGAAATGGGATTGAGCTTGCCGAAGTTGGGCTCCAGGGCCTTGGTGGAAAACACCCAACCGGAGACCATCACATTGGAGGCAATGGCGGCCACCACCACGGCGGCGGCCAGGGGCAACAACAACAGCACGCCTTCCAGGCCCGCGTCCATCAGATTGCGCCCCATCATGAGGGGACTGGAAATGTCCGCCAGATCAAAGGCCAGGGAGCCGCGCATGACGTTGCCCAGCCCCTGGAACATGAACATGCCGAGAAACGCGATCACCCCGGTGCTGGCCAGCAGCACGGCAAAGGTGGCCAATTCGCGGGAACGGGGCACATCGCCTTTTTCCCTGGCCTGGTCCAGCCGTCTTGCCGACGCTGGTTCCGTGCGTTCGAGATCACTGTCTTCCGCCATCCTCGGGTCCGGAATCGGGCCGGCTCAAGGTTATATAAATGCCGCAAATTTTAGCATGTGGGGGAGGCGAAAAGCCCCGCGCCGAAAAGAAAAACGGCCGGGGGCACCGGCCGTTTCCAGACAGGAAGCAAGCGCTCAGTGGGCCTGCACGCCGGGGCCGAAGAAACGGTAGCCCATGCGCATCTGGCGGCTGCGCTCGAAACGCTTCTTCTCGGCACCGTCGGCAAAGTTGCCGGCAATGCCGTTGAAGGCCTTCTCGGCCCAGGCGCCATCCAGCAGCAGGTCGGACACGCCCTCCGCCCAGCGCAGCTTGTCGTTGTTGGAGCCCAGTTTGGCGCCGCAGCCGTCCATCAGGGGGGCGATCTCGGAGACCGGCAGTTCGTAGGCCTTCAGACGGCCGGCCAGTTGCACACAGGCGTCGCCGTTGCCGCAGGCGTCCACGGCCTTGGCGAACAGGGCATTGGCGCTGGCGTTGTCGTTGATGTCGCGATACAGCTTGCCCACGTGGGCCAGGGCGAAGTGGTCCTTGGCCTTGGTTGCGCCGTCGGCCAGCAGCTTGGCGGCCAGGGCGGCATCACCCAGGCCGTCGGCGGCCAGTTCGGCCATCTTGGTGTAGTCGTAGACGTTGTCACCCAGGGCACGGCCGTCCATGTAGGCCTTCGCCCGGGCCTTGCCGAATCCGGCATCCTTCAGTTCCCGGGCGCAGGTAAGCACGATCTCCCGGAACCAAACGAAATCATCGCCGGAGGTGGCCACGCTCTCGTCCAGCAGCTTGCCCAGCCATGCGTTGTCACCCAGGCGATCCACGGCCAGGATCAGGGGCTTGAAGCGACCGAAGTGGAAGCCGTCCTCCCGCATCTGGGCCTCGGCGATGCCGAGCATCTTGCCGGCGTAGGCCTTGTCGTCCAGTTCGGCCAGGATGCGGTCGGCCAGGCCGATGATCTGCTTGACCGTGGTGCACTTGGGTTCCTCGTTCTGGAACTCCACGTACTTGGCCTGGTTGGCTTCCCGCTTGGCCAGTTTCTCGGCCACCCGGGCCACCCGGGCGGCATCGCCGGCGGCGTGCTTGTTGGTGGCTTCCACCACCTTGCGCATTTCGTCCAGGTTGGCCACGGCACCTTCCGCCTTGTCCAGCATCTCGGCCACGGCGGCGGTGTCGCCGATGCCGGCGCAGGCGTCGGCCAGTTGCAGCAGTTCGCCGGTGGCGGTGGCGGTGGCGCCGGCCTTGGCCAGCACCGCCTTGGTGAACTCGGCGTTGCCCGCGGCGGCGGCCAGCACCTGCATCAGGGCGGTGAAGTCCTTGGCGGACTCCAGGGCCTTGTCGTACAGGGCGCCGGCGGCGGCGGGGTCCACTTCGCCCATGGCGCCCGAGAGCACGATGAGGTCGGCGGGACTGCCGTATTTGGCTGAGCCTTCGTTGATGATTTCCACGGCCTTGGCCTTGTCGCCGCCGGCAGCCAGCAATTTGCCCAGGCGGGCGAAGTCGGCGGCGCGGCCGGCCTTGGCCTTGATCTTGTCGGCGATCTGGCCGAACAGTTCGGCGTTGTTCAGTTCAGCCACCACGGCGGCCAGGCCGTACAGTTCCTCGGTGGCGGAGACTTCCTTGAGGGCGCCGGACAGGGCCTTGCCGGCGGCGGCGGCGTCCCCCAGGGCCAGCCACTGGCCCATGCCCACGGACACCTTCTCGCTGCCGTCCATGGCGAAATCGGCGCCCTGGCCCAGCATCTCCTTGGCCTTGCCCTCGTCCCCCAGGGCCTTGTAGCCGATGGCCAGCGTGACGAAGTCCTTGGTGAACATGGCATCGCCCGCCACCTTGTCCAGGGCCTTTTTGGCGTCCTCGGCGCCGGTGAAGGCGGCGGAGGCCAGGATGTCCTTGGCGTAGGCCATGTCCGCGGGCTCGTCGAAGCATTCACGGGCCAGGGCGAAGAGATCGGCGGCGCTGCCGGCGGCGGCAACTTTGGGCTCGAGGGAGGAACGGTTGGCCATGGAAATCTCCAGAAAAAACAGGGGGAAACGGAAAGTACGGAACTTTACCGGCCCTGACCCCCGGACGGGCTAGGGTTTTTTTATTGACCGATAAAGGATTTTATTTTTTGCTGTCCTGTCCTATGCAACCCGCTTGATGCACACTCCCGCCCGCCCCTTGCCATCGCCTGTTTTTCCCAGACAGGCCACCCGCCCCCCCGTCCACGCCCTCAGCCCATGCATGAACGCCTGCGCCGCCTGATACCAAAGCGGGAACACCTGCAGCAAAACCGTTGGCTGCGCTGGCTGGGGCCCTGGCTGCACCATCCCCGCCTGTGGCACTGGTCCCGCCGGGGCGTGGCCACGGGGGTGGCCCTGGGTGTGTTCTTCGGGCTCCTGGTGCCCATCGCCCAGATTCCCCTGTCCGCCGCCGCCGCCGTGGTGCTGCGGGCCAACGTGCCCGCCGCCGCCGCCAGCACCCTGGTGACCAATCCGGTCACCTTCGGCCCCATCTATTACGCCGCCTATCAGCTGGGTGCCTGGGTGACCGGCCAGGAGACGCGCCCCAAGGCCCTGGAGAAAAGCCAGGTCGTCCTGGACGAGGAAGATGGGGGGGTATGGCAGCGCCTGAGGGCCCTGGGATTGCCCCTGCTGGTGGGCCTGGCCATCGCCGCCACCCTCATGGGCCTGGCCAGCTATCTCCTGATCAGCCTGGTCTGGTATGTGCGTGTGAAACGCAAGCGGCGCCAGGGACTGCGCCGCAAATCCCTGCCCGATGCGGATGCCTCCTGAACACCCCCGGGGCCGGGCCGGGCCAGCCCCCGTGGGGAACAGGAAAACCCGGAGCAGCCCTTCGCTTTCTTCAGCGGCCTACTTTGGAATGACGATTTCCCGCTCGAAGTAACGGCCCTCGTCCGCCCGGGGATGGCAGGCGATGCAGTTGGACTTGCCGCCGATCTTGGCGCGACGCCAGATGGAAGACGGCACTTCATCGTGCATGTAGCCGAAGAAGGGCATTTCCGTGACCCGCAGGACGGGTTCGCCGGAAGCGGTCCGGACATTGCGGTTTGTGATGGCTGGCACCCCCCGGGGGCCGTCGCCGGCCAGCTGCTCCAACTGCCCCAGCAACAGGTCCCTGTCCGCCCCGGCCAGACTGGCGTCTTCGCCGAAATGGCGATCCAGCTCCAGCATCAGCTTGCGCCAGGAGCGGGCGGGCAGGTAGGTGGGGGCATAGGCCGTATGGCAGCTGCCGCATTCTTCCACATAGAGCCTGGAGGCCGGCATGGGCAGCACTTCGTTGAGGTGGCCGGCCCACGCCGGCAGGGCCCCCAGGCCCGTGGCCAGGAGCGTGATCAGGAGTCGGCTCATGTCGGTCATCCGCGCAGTTTATTTGACCGACAGGACGTAGGCGGCGAAATCCGCCTTTTCCTGGGGCGTGCAGGCCCGGTTCAGCACCTCGTTGCAGTTGCGCTTGAACCACTTCTCCACTTTGGCCATGTCCGTGAAGCGCTCGGGGTTGACGCTGGGGGCCAGGGGTTCGATGGCCTTGTTGGTGCGCGTATGGCGGCCGCCATCCCTGGGGTTGGCGGTGTGGCAGGTGGAACAGGATTCCGCCTTTTCCCCCGGGAACTTGCCGTGGTAGAGCTGCCGGCCCCTTTCCACGGAGGCGCCTCCCCCCGCGCCGGCCTGGAGTTGGGCCAATATCTGGGCGGGGGTTTCGGCCATGGCCGCCAGGGGCGCGCCCAGGAGCACATCCATGCACAACATGACAGCGAATTTCTTCATGACATCTCCAAAACCCGGAGGGTGAAATGCACGTGGCGGAGTGTGTCTCCGCCACGTGCCCCGGCCCCGCCGCGAGGGGGGGGTGGAAGTTAGTACTTGGCGGCCACCTTGCCAAGGCTGCCGGCGGGGGCATCCACGCCCATGCCGGTATCCACGTCGTCATCGCCCTTGATCTTCACGAAGGGGAACGTCAGGGCCGGCTTGCCCAGGGACTTGTAGTAGGCGGAGATGTCCTCGATCTCCTTCTCCGTGTAGAAGGCCGTCGCCAGGTTCATCATGGGGTGCAGGATCTTGCCGGACTTGTACTTGTTGGTTTTGATGGCCAGCTTGTCGGCATCCCGGCCGGCCAGTTGCAGGGTGTAGAAGATACCGCCGAAGGTCTCGTTGCCGTGGCAGACGGCGCAGGCGGCGGCCTTCTGCTTGCCGACGGCGGGATCGCCCGCCTGGGCGGCGGTGGCGGTGACGGCAAGGGCGGCGGTCATCAGGGAGATCAGGGCGGTCTTTTTCATGGCTTGCTTCCTTGTAGGCATGTGGAGAATTCGTACATACGGAAATTCTGATATTGCTGGGCAAAATTTTTTGCGCCTGATCCTGGCGGAAAGCCGCCTGGACCGATGTCTTCTGCGCAACACTTGCGGGATTAATTATACACACTTCTTATACATGTACAATATGTGTGTATAATTAACTTATGCCCAATGCCAGCTCCGGCGAAGATCGCCCCGAACTGTTCCCCATCCGCGAACTGGTGCGCCGCTCCGGGGTCAACGCTTCCACCCTGCGGGCCTGGGAAAACCGCCATGGCCTTCTCAACCCCACCCGCACGCCCTCGGGACACCGGCTCTACACCCAGCATGACGTTCTGCGCATCCAGCGCCTGAGGGAGCTGTTGGCCCAGGGCC
Source organism: uncultured Thiobacillus sp. (assembly GCA_964599015.1). Lineage (GTDB taxonomy): Bacteria > Pseudomonadota > Gammaproteobacteria > Burkholderiales > Thiobacillaceae > PFJX01. The sequence goes on along the minus strand of CAZREY010000008.1, from coordinate 1,674 downwards.
TGAACCTGGGGGACATCGCGCCGCTGCTGGTGGAGGAAAACCTGGCGCCCGCCGGCGCGGCCCGCGAAGAAACGATGGCGGACCTGCCTCCTGCTCCGGGTTCCGCCTGGCATGGCTACCTGCGGGAAACCCTCCACGCCCTCGAAGACTTCAGCACGGAGCGCCTGGACAACCTCTACAACGAGGCCTGCGCCCTGTATCCCATCGACATCGTCACCGACAACCTGCTCATCCCCGCCCTGGAACAACTGGGCAGGCGCTGGGACCAACGCCCCTCGGGCATCGCCGAGGAGCATTTCTTCACCGCCTGGCTGCGCAATAAGCTGGGGGCCCGCCTGCACCATGCCGCCAGCCTGCCCCGGGGCGGCCGGCTCATCCTGGCCTGCCTGCCCCATGAAAACCACGAGATCGGCCTGCTGGTATTCGCCCTGGCCGCGCTCCAGCGGGGCTATCGCATCATCTATCTGGGTGCCGACATGCCCACCCGCCAGATCGTGCACGTGGCCCGCCAGACCCATGCCCTGGGCGTCGTGCTTTCCGGCAGGCGGATGGAATCACCCGCCGGCGTGCTCGCCGACATCGCCTGGCTGGTGGAGGCCACCGGGAGCCCGCTCTTCGTGGGCAGCCATTTTTCCGTGCAGGCGCGGGATCAACTCCAGGCCATCGGCGCCACCCCCCTGGGCGACAACATGGCCATCGGCATGCGCCTGATGGAAAGCAGGCTGAATTCCCAGGCCAGGCCCCCGGCCCGCGCCTAGAGGCACACCACTCCCCTTGCCCCGGGCAGCAAACCGGATGGGTGGATTCGACGGGCCTGAATGGACGAAAATCCCCTGCATGCCGAGGCGACAGGACGGGGATAATCCCGCCCCCCCGGGCAGGGAATTGCAGCCATGGCCTGATCGACAGGCGCGTCATGGCCGCGGCACATAGGAGACGCCCCAACAGGGAGCCCATGGACACCAACCATAATCGGCGCAAGCCCCCCATCAAGCCCTTCATGGCCGGCTTGGCCTTGGGCGTCCTGGCGGGCTGGCTGGGGATGTACCTGCATCAGCCAGAGGGGGAAACCGGGCAGGCCATCGAGCCCGCGCCCGTGGATTGCGTGCCGGCGGCACAAAAACCAGCCGCCGACCCTTCCCCCATCCCCAAGGACCCCAAGGATTTCGAGTTCTACGGCGTGCTGGAGAAAGCCCCGGTCACGCCGGCCCGGCCGGACCTGGAGCAGCCCCTGGTACCGCCGTCCATGGCACCGGCGGCCCCGTCGTCGACGCCGCCGACCGTGGCCAAGCCTTTCTACCTGCAGATTGCCTCCTTCAAGGCTGCGGCGGACGCGGATGCCCTCAAGGCCCGCATCGTCCTGGCCGGCGCGCCGGCCGCCGTGGTGGCCATGGACATTCCGGAGAAAGGCACCCACTACCGGGTCCGGGTGGGCCCCTTCGCCAATCAGGAGGAATTGTCCAAGGCCAAGGCGCAACTGGGCCAGGGGGGCATCGAGCTGGGGAACGCCTTCGTGGTGCGATAAAAAAAGGCCTGGTCCCCCAGGCCTCCTTTGCCCGGTGGAGGCTTGGCTTACTTCACTACCTCCTTCAACTGGTCAAGTATCGCGGGATTTTGGCTCCGGCCGCCGCTACGCGGCTTAACTTGCCGAACGGCAAGTGAGCCTGCACCGAA
>CAZREY010000007.1:20263-21186 GCA_964599015.1 uncultured Thiobacillus sp. | reverse complement strand
TGTCCCTGTGGATTCGCGGCGACTATGTGGTGTCCGACGCCACCCTGAACCGCTTCTTCGCCTTCCACGTCATCGCCTTCCCCCTGGTGCTGCTGGGCCTGGTGGTGGCCCACCTGGTGGCCCTCCATGAAGTGGGCTCCAACAACCCGGACGGCGTGGAGATCAAGAAGCTGAAGGGCGAGGATGGCCATCCCCTGGACGGCATCCCCTTCCACCCCTACTACACGGTGAAGGACATCCTGGGCGTGGTGGTCTTCCTGATGGTGTTCACGGCCATCGTGTTCTTCGCGCCGGAGATGGGGGGGTACTTCCTGGAAGCCAACAACTTCATCCCCGCCGACCCCTTCAAGACTCCCGAGCACATCGCCCCGGTGTGGTACTTCACCCCCTACTACGCCATCCTGCGCGCGGTACCGCCCATGTTCGGCTCCCAGTTCCCGGGCGTGGCGCTCATGGGCGTGGCGGTGCTGATCTTCTTCCTGCTGCCCTGGCTGGACAAATCGCCGGTGAAATCCATCCGCTATCGCGGGCCCAAGTTCAAGATCGCCCTGACCCTGTTCGTGATCGCCTTCGTGGGCCTGGGCATCCTCGGCATCCTGCCCGCCACCGAGCTCTACACCTGGATCGCGCGCGGACTGTCCGTGATCTACTTCGCCTTCTTCCTCCTCATGCCCTGGTACACCAGGACGGATACCTACAAGCCGGTTCCGGAAAGGGAGACCGACAAATGAAAACAAATGCCATGAGTCTCGGCAAAAAAGTGTTTTTCATGCTCCTGGCCATGCCCGTGGCGGCTGTGGCCTCCACCGCCGTCCATGTGGACAAGGCCCCGGTCAACGTCAAGGACCATGAGTCCCTGCAGCGGGGCGCCGCGGTGTTCGTGAACTACTGCCTCAACTGCCACAGCGCCAACTACATGCGCT
>CAZREY010000007.1:3530-20253 GCA_964599015.1 uncultured Thiobacillus sp. | reverse complement strand
AGCCCGGCGAGCCCATGAAGATCGCCATGCGTTCCAAGGAAGCCAAGGAATGGTTCGGCGCAGCGCCGCCCGACCTGTCCGTCATCGCCCGTTCCCGGGGCGCGGACTGGCTCTATACCTACCTGCGCGGTTTCTACCGGGACGACACCCGCCCCACGGGCTGGAACAACCTGGTGTTCGACAAGGTGGGCATGCCCCATGTCCTGCAGGAGCTCCAGGGCCATCTGGCCCCTGTGTGGAAGACCGTCAAGAACGAGGAAGGCCATGACCATCAGGTGATCGACCACCTGACCCTGGTCAAGCCCGGCAAGATCACCCAGGCGGAGTACGATGCCCTGGTGGGCGATCTGGTCAACTACCTGGTCTGGATGGGTGAGCCTTCCCAAACCCAGCGCAAGAACGTGGGCCTGGCCGTATTGTTCTTCCTGGGTATTTTCTACCTCGTGGCCTTCTACCTGAAACGGGAATTCTGGAAAGACGTGCACTGAGAAGCTGAGGAATATTTTCCATGATGATCCTGTATTCGGGCACAGCATGCCCATTTAGCCAGCGTTGCCGCATCGTCCTGTACGAGAAAGGCATGGACTTCGAGATCAAGGACGTGGATCTCCATGAGAAGCCCGACGACATCGCCGCCATGAACCCCTACAACCGGGTGCCCATCCTGGTGGAGCGGGACCTGACCCTGTACGAGTCCAACATCATCAACGAGTACATCGACGAGCGTTTTCCCCATCCCCAGCTCATGCCGGCGGATCCGGTCATGCGGGCTCGGGCGCGCCTGTTCCTGCACAATTTCGAGCACGACCTGTTCTCCCACATCCAGGAACTGGAGCACGGTTCCCCCAAGGTGGCGGAGAAGGCCCGCGCCATCGTGCGGGACAACCTGACCCAGATCGCCCCCATCTTCGCCAAGCAGAAATACATGCTGGGGGATGACTACTCCATGCTGGACGTGGCCATCGCCCCCTTGCTGTGGCGCCTGGATCATTACGGCATCCAGCTGCCCAAGCAGGCCACCCCCCTCCTGAAATACGCGGAACGCCTGTTCGCGCGGCCCGCGTTCATCGAGGCCCTGACGCCCGTGGAAAAGGCCATGCGCAAGTAAGTCACGCCGAGTCTGCGAATGAGCGCGGTGTCACAACAGCCTTACTTCCTGCGCGCCCTGTACGAGTGGTGCGTGGACAGCGGGTATACCCCTTACCTGACGGTGCGCGTGGACAGCCGTTCGCGCGTGCCCCAGGGCTTCGTCAAGGACGGCCAGATCGTCCTCAACATCGGCCCTAGCGCCGTGCGCAACCTGCATATGGACAACGAGTGGGTGACCTTTTCCGCCCGCTTTGGCGGCGTGGCCCATAACATCGAGGTGCCCGTGGCCAACGTCCTCTCCATCTATGCCCGTGAAACCGGGCAGGGCATGGGGTTCGCCGAGATGGAAGCCGTTGCGCAACTTGAAGAGCCCGTGGCGGACGACGCCCCGTTGACCCCCGTTTCCGGGGACAGCCAGCCCGAAGGCGACGAGCCGCCGCCCGCTCCGCCGAAGGGCCGTCCCAAGTTGCGCGTCGTTAAGTGAGCCTGTAGAAACAGGCGCCGCAGCACCTGTTTGCCATGCCGGCATAGCTCAGTTGGTAGAGCAACCGCCTTGTAAGCGGTAGGTCGTCTGTTCGAGTCAGACTGTCGGCACCATTCCAGGAAGCGTGGCCGAGTGGTTTAAGGCACCGGTCTTGAAAACCGGCGTAGGGCAACCTACCGTGAGTTCGAATCTCACCGCTTCCGCCAAATAACATTCCATACTGAGCCGTAACATTCCACGAAGCCCGCTCCACGCGGGCTTTTTTGTCTATACTGCGTTCCGTAGCGTTCCGGGTTATGCCCCCAGAATCCAGGTAAGAATGGGGGCATATCCGGGGGCACAAAATCAAACCGCTGTGGAGATGCCCCCAATGCCAGCCATCGACCGCCTGACCGACCGCGAAGTCCGCAATGCCAAGCCCGAGGACAAAGCCATCAAGCTGTCCGATGGCCTGGGCATGTACCTGGAGATTGCCCCGGCAGGGGCCAAGTACTGGCGCATGAAGTACCGCTACGCCGGCAAGGAAAAGCGCCTGGCCCTGGGGGTGTATCCCGAGGTGAGCCTGAAGGAAGCCCGCAGGAAACGCGACGAGGCCCGCAAGCGCCTGGCGGATGGACAAGATCCCAGCGAGACGCGCAAGGCCGAGAAACGCGCCCGCCTGCTGGCCGCCGAGAACAGCTTCGAGGCCGTGGCCCGCGAGTGGTACGGCAAGCAGGTGCATACCTGGGTGAAGACCCATGCCAGGGACGTGCTGCGCAGGTTGGAGGGGAATATCTTCCCACCCCTGGGGCACCGGCCCATTGCCGAGATCGATGCCCCCGAATTGCTCGCCACCATCCGCAAGATCGAAGCGCGCGGGGCCTACGACCTGGCCCACCGTGTCCTGGCGGTATGCGGGCAGGTGTTCCGCTACGGCGTGGCTACGGGGCGTTGTTCGCGGGATGTGACCGGCGATCTACGCGGGGCACTGACGCCCCACAAGAAGAAGCACCAGGCCGCCGTCAGACCCGAGGAACTGCCCGACCTGCTGCGCAAGATCGAGGTCTACGACAAGGACACCGGCGACACCCTGACCCGTCTGGCCCTGCAACTCATGGCGGCAACCTTTGTGCGCACGTCGGAACTGATCGGGGCGAAGTGGGAGGAATTCGACCTGGACGCGGCAGTGTGGGCAATCCCCCCTGAGCGCATGAAGATGAAGACCGAGCACCTTGTCCCCCTGTCCCGTCAGGCCCTGGACATCCTGGGGGAAATCAAGCCCATTGCCGGCCGTAGTCCCTTCGTCTTCCCAGGCCGCAACCGGGACAAGCCCATCAGCAACAACACCATGCTCTTTGCCCTTTACCGCATGGGCTACAAGGGCAAGATGACCGGGCACGGCTTCCGTGCCGTGGCCAGCACCATCATGAACGAGTCAGGTTTCCGCCCTGACGTGATCGAGCGTCAGCTTGCCCACTGCGAACGCAACGAGGTACGAGGGGCCTACAACCGGGCCGAGTATCTGCCCGAGCGCCGGCAGTTGATGCAGTGGTGGGCGGATTACCTGGAGGGGGTGAAGGCCGGGGCGGAAGTGGTGCCGTTCAAGCGGGTGGCGTGATGGAAAACATACCCCCCTTCATCCAGCGGTACGCGGAGAGAATCGGCAAGGAGGTTTCCGCTTTCACCCTTGATGACTGGCGAAGCCTTGCTTTCGATGCGGCGGACGAAATAGAAGCGCTGAATAGAGAGTTGTCCATCATCGAGAAGAAACTACCTCCGCCACCTGGCGATCCGGGGCGGCCGCGCAAAAACCCGCGTAAGACCAAGAATTTTCTTTGGGCCATCAGTAATGAGGGCTGGATATATCAGGAAGTAAAGCACAGAGGGAGACATCGACAGACCTATTACGGCATGCCTATTGAATGGTATGCCGATGCGCTCGCGGAGATTGGTAAATGGCCCAATGCCCCACGTTATGAACGTCAGATACTCAAGTCATTGTTGGATGCGCTTCGTCAGAAGAAGGGCGGTTATGCCGACATAAGGGCTGTGGAAAGGGCGATTCGAAGGCACAGAGCGGACACAATTCAGAACAAACCAGCCTGACAATTTCCTGGGTTTGTGCCGTCCTTAAATCCGGTCATGCCGTGGAAGTCCTTCACGGCCTTTTCTGGAATGAAAGGAAAGGAACATGGCCGAACTACTCGCCAACATCAAGGATGCGCTGCTGCGCCGACAAGAAGTTGAACGCATGACCGGGCTTGGCAAAAGTGCCATCTACGCCCGGTTGAACCCGCAACACTCCCAGCATGATGCCAGTTTCCCCAAGCCCGTAGCCCTGGGCGGCCGGCCGGAAGCGCCCACTTGCGTGAGGTGGGTCGAGTCCGAGGTTCAAGCCTGGATCGCAGAGCAGATTGAGCGTAGCCGCGCCACGGACGACCAGGCTGCCAAGGCGTCAGCCTATGCGGCCAGGGTTGCGAAGCGCCAGACTCGAGTCCAGCAGCAAGCGGCCGGGCTGGGAGACTAGCCATGCGGAACGCGACCCCGACGCGCGGGCGTTTCAGTTTCCGACGCGACCGCCTACCCACTCCCCCCGACTACTACACGAGCCAGGGCCTCAAACTCACCGGCCGGGGGGCATGGCGGAATGCCGTCTGTCCCTTCCACCCTGACCACCACCCAAGCCTGCGGGTGCGCATCGACAGCGGGGCCTTCCGCTGCATGGTGTGCGGCGCCCATGGCGGGGACGTGCTGGCCTTCCACATGCAACGCTACGGTTTACGTTTCCCCGAAGCTGCCAAGGCCCTGGGCGCATGGGAGATTGAACGATGACCCGCGTCAACGAAAGCCCCAAGCAGGCAGCGCGGCGCTTGGCTGACGGCGCCATTCGCAACGGCTTCAAGCCCCAGGCCTTGCACGAGTACCTCGGCCAGGACGGCACCCCGCTGTTCTGGCGCATCCGTGCGAAACACCCCGACACCGGCGAGAAGTGGATTCGCCCCATGAAGCTGAACGGCCAGGGCTACACCCTGGGGGAACCCGAATACCCGGACGGCAAACCCCTGTACCGCCTGCATGAACTGGCCGCCCGGCCTGCCGGGGACGTGTACGTGGTGGAAGGCGAGACCTGCGCCGATGCCCTGGCAAAGCTGGACCTGCTGTCCACCACCAGCGGCGGGGCCGACTCAGCCGAGAAGGCGGATTGGGGCATCCTGGCCGGGCGCACCGTCACCCTCTGGCCCGACAACGACGAAGCCGGCCGGCACTACGCCGAAGCCGTGGCCGACATCCTGCTGGGCCTGGGTTGCGCCGTGCGCATGATCGACGTGGCCGCCCTAGGCCTGCCGCCCAAGGGTGACGTGGTGGACTGGCTGGAAGCCCATGCCGACGCGACAGCGGAAGACATCGCCGCATTGCCCAGGATGGGAATGCCGGGGCCATTGGATGGGCGACAGGACACGCAACCGGCGGCAGGCATATCAATCCCCGCGCCCGACCCGGAAAACCCGTCAAACGAAGGCCAGCCCGACGACAAGGCCATCCTCGAACACCTGGCCACCCTCTCACCCATTGAATACGACCGGGCGCGCATGGAACAGGCCAAGGCCCTGGGCGTGCGGGCATCCACCCTGGACAAGAAGGTGGCGGACCTGCGCCGGGACAGTGCCGATGCCGGCCTGGACTTCGCGGACGTGGATCCCTGGCCCGACCCCATCCAGCCGGCGGCGTTGCTGTCCGAAGTGGCGGACACCGTGCGGCGCTTCATCATCTGCCAGCCCGAGACCGCCCACGCCGTGGCCCTGTGGGTAGGCATGACCTGGCTCATGGACGTGGTGCAGGTTGCCCCATTGGCCATCATCAGTGCCCCGGAGAAACGATGCGGCAAGTCGCTGCTGCTCTTCCTGCTGGGGCGTCTGTCCTACCGGCCGCTTACGGCTTCCAACATCACGCCGGCTGCTTTGTTCCGGGCGGTGGATGCTTGGCGGCCCACCCTGCTGGTGGATGAAGCCGACGCCTTCATGAAGGACAACGAGGAGTTGCGCGGCTTGCTCAACTGCGGACACACGCGGGATTCCGCCTACATCATCCGGGTGGTTGGGGAGAACTTCACCCCGACCAAGTTCAACGTCTGGGGGGCCAAGGCCCTGGCCGGCATCGGCCACCTGGCGGACACCCTCATGGATCGGGCCGTCACCCTGGAGTTACGCCGAAAGCTGCCCCATGAAAATGTGGAACGCCTGCGCCATGCGGAACCCGGCCTGTTCGATGACCTGGCCGCCAAACTGGCCCGCTTCGCCGAGGATTACCGGGACGCGATTCGCCGCGCCCGGCCGGAACTGCCCGCCAACCTGAACGACCGAGCTCAGGACAATTGGGAGCCCCTGCTGGCGATTGCCGATGTGGCCGGCGGAATGTGGCCCGAGCTGGCCCGCAAGGCGGCGCTGAAACTCTCCGGGGTGGACAGCCCCACCATGAGCATCGGCACGGAACTGCTGGCGGACATCCAGGAAGTGTTCGAGCACAAGGGCGTGGACCGCATCAGTTCTGCGGACCTGATCGCGGCCCTGTGTGACGATGACGAAAAGTCCTGGGCGACGTACAACCGGGGCAAGCAAATCACCCCCAGGCAATTGGCCAGGAAGTTGGACGGATACGGCATCAAATCGAAGACCGTCCGCATCGGCTACACGACCCCCAAGGGGTTCGAGCTTGAGCAGTTCGATGAGGCGTTTGCACGCTATCTGTCACCTACCCCCCCTGCAAGCGCAACATCCGCAACATCCAGCAATGACAAGGCTTTGCACGTTGCGGATGAAACGCCACGTTGCGGCAACAAAACCCAATCCGCAACGCCGGAACCCGCGCCACCACTGGATTGTTGCGCTGTTGCGGATTCGAAGTGGGTATCCCACGGGAATGGAATCATTGAGGTGGAGGTATGAACCCGGCGGCCATCATCCGGGAGGCAACGGCGGGTGGGGTGAATCTCGCCGTGACTTCCGCCGGCACGCTCAAGGCGACGGGTGAAGCGGAAGCAGTGAATCGCTGGCTGCCCGCCATCCGCCGGTACAAACCGGGCATCCTGGCGGCATTGCGGGCGGCGGCGAATAGACCGAGCCCAAGGGACTGCCATGACTGCGCCAACGTCACCGGGCGCGGTGGATGTGGTGAACCCGTCCTGGCCGGGCTGTCACCCGTGGAGGGTGTGATTCGCTACGGCCATGCCGACACCTGCGAAGCCTTCGAGGAACGGGCAGCCATCATGGAATACGACGGCGGGCTACCCAGAGCGGAGGCCGAACGTCGGGCGAGGGTTATTGTCGGGAGGGTGCGCCATGAGTAACGCAACAAGGTTGAAGCGATACAAGGCCCGCAAGAAGGCGCGAGGCGCGCATCGCCTGGACGTCTGGATTTCCGGCCGGGCCTGGCGCAATCTTCAAAAAATGAACACCATGGGCGAGACCCTGGGGGAGACGCTGGAGCGGCTGCTGCGGACCCGACGGAGCGGCAGGAAGAACTTCCGGGATGCGCTGAAAAGCCAGCTCAACAAGATATGGGAGGGTGACGAGCCCGCTACTGTATAGGGCACGTTTCCGGGATGCACGCCCCTTATTTCCTATACAAAACAATAGGATGTGTATCGATACAACGGTTTTTTGATGATGAACAAAAAGCTTTGGAACTACCTGGGAACTGATGCTGAGAGTTAAATGTGGCAGCAAGCTGCGCTGTTGCAGTCCTTCAGATTGGGTGAGGTGGCTGTGCCTGGTCGGCCTGAACGGACTGTCACATTATCCGACATCGGCCGTTCGTGATCGTCTGCTTCCCATACTGCCGTCGGTCAGCTGCCGTCGGTCAGCTGCCGCCGCACACACGGCGTACAATTCTCTGAGATTCCAACGGCAGGTATGTATGGAGATGAAAAAGCTATGGATGTGATGAAACAAATTCAGCACGTGCCATCGCATTTTAAGTTAGCCCTGGCGGTTTTTCTTAGTGGACTGGTGGCTGGATGCGCCACGGTTTATGATCAAAACGCGCCAAATCGCAGCAATCTTTCATACATACATTCTTCAAAAGACATTGCAATTACTTTTCCAGCTTGGATATCTGAGGGAGACAAATATTCAGAGTTGGAGAAATCAGCAAGACTAAAGGCAACCCAAAAATGCTTGGGGGGGCCCTACAAGCTTATTGACCTGAAATCTGACCCATATGTCTTTGGCTTATTAGGCGGCCGCGCAAGCGTTATTTCAGCAAACATTTCTTGCCCTGTTCTGGAAACTCCTGACGCGGTCCAGGGTAATCGTGACCAACATGAAGCTGAGTTGGTGGCTGCAAACAAGCGCAAGCAGGAGCTTGAAGAGCAGCTCCGTATCAAACAGGAAAAACATGAAGCCGAGTTGGTGGCTGCAAAAAAGCGCGAGAAGGAGCTTGAAGAGCAACTCCGTATCAAGCAGTCAGGTACTTCAGCACCGGCCCTAGGGGATCGAATACGCCTAATCGAAAGCAGTGGAACATTCAAGGTCCCAGTCAGGCTCAATGAGCAAATCAATCTCAACTTCACAATTGACAGCGGGGCTTCAGATGTGACTATCCCAGCCGACGTAGTGATGACCTTGATAAGAACTGGAACAATAAAAAACAGCGACTTTCGCGGCGAGCAGACCTATGTCCTAGCAGACGGTAGCAAAATTAAGTCAAAGACTTTCATCCTTCGCACCATACAAGTGGGTAATCGGACGTTACGTAACGTCCAGGCTTCATTGGTAGAAATTAATGCCAGCCTACTGCTTGGACAAAGTTTCCTTAAGCGCTTCAAGTCTTGGTCTATTGACAACGCAACTCACGAGTTGGTACTGGAGTGAGTCACTTCATTTTCACCGTCCTGAGTCAGGGGCTGCTGGGGCTGGGGCTTCTGGTGCGCTATCCGTGATATCAGTTCCTTCTTCTATTTTGTACCACCCAGCACCAGCAGAAATTTGTACCTCCCCTGTCCAGCGATCAAGCCTGACTATAGATAGCACTCCATCACTTGATGGGGCTGCCAGCTCATAACGCGCCAGCCACGCGAAAACCGAAATGGATACAAGCGCAAGGAAGGTGATTGCAACAAGAATTTTTGTCATCGCAGTGGCGGGATAGATCAATGGGCTATCGATATGGCCAAGGCTATAGTAGGTGATGATGAGCCGCTCCCACCGTGACGCCTGCCAGACTCTGGGCCAAGCGGTGCGTACCCCACCCGGTTAATGAGTCTCGGGCTAACACCTCGTGGCGACCGGCTCACCCCCTGAGTGCCGTACCTGAAGTACCCCCGGAATCAGCATGATAGACCGGCATGAAGTTGGGTAACTGGACTATTGTGGGGGCATAAGTGGGGGCACATTCACCGGTTCATATTCACGATCCCAGGCGCCAAGGGCCTTGTAGGCCACAATGTGAATGTCACCGCTCCGCCAGTTCAAATAAAAAACGCGGACTCGAAGTCCGCGTTTTTTCGTTCCGAATAGTGGGCTTACTGGGCCAGGATCCACTTGGCCAGTGCGGCGGCATCCGCCTGGGCTTTCGGCTGGGGCGGCATGGGGATCTTGCCGTACTTGCCCTTGCTGCCCGAGACGATGGCCTTGGCAACCACGGCTTCGGCATCCTTCAGCCCCTTGTTCTTGGCGGCGACGTCCTTCCAGGAGGGGCCCATCATTTTCTTGTCCAGGGCATGGCAGGCATTGCATTTGTTCTTGGTGACCAAAGCAGCGTCGGCCAGGGCGGAACCTGTGGCGAGGAGGGAGGTGGCAAGCACCAGGGAGGTCAGCAGTTTCATGGTCGTCCTTTCTGGATCGGGAGGGGAGATGTCGCAATCGTATAAACGCATGAGGCTCTTTGTGGATGACATTCGTCAAAGACGATTCACCGTCAAGTGCCTTGGTTATGTTGTTTATAACGAGGCGACGTGGACGTTGCCGAGGGTGCGTCCCAGGAAACGTTCGCCTATGGCCTGGAAGCGCAGGGGGACGTCGGTGACCCAGAACCTGTATTCCGGGGCGGCGCGCCGGGGGTTGTGCAGGTTCATGTCCGTCAACAGGGCGGCCGCGCGTTCCGCCATGGCGTTGGCTGAATCCACGAGGGTGACCTGGGGGCCCGCCACATCCTGAAGCAGTGGCTTGAGCAGCGGGTAATGGGTGCAGCCCAATACCATGGTGTCGACTTTTTCCGCCAGCACCGGTTTCAGGTATTCCTGGGCGGTCAGGCGGGTGACGGGGTGGTCCAGCCAGCCTTCCTCCACCAGGGGCACGAACAGGGCACAGGCCTGGGAGGTGAGCCGTGCCTGGGGTTCGATGGCATGGATGGCCTGGGCGTAGGCGTTGCTGTTGATGGTGGTGGGGGTGCCGATGACGCCGATGCGGTTGGTGTTGGTGGCGGCCAGGGCGGCCAGGGCGCCGGCCTCGATGACGTCCAGCACCGGCGTGGGGGAAAGATCCCGCACCACCTGGGCGGAAACGGCGGCCATGGTGTTGCAGGCGATGATCAGCAGCTTGACCTGTTTTTCCAGCAGGAATTCGGTGATCTGGGTGGTGTAGTGGGCGATGGTCTGCACCGACTTGACGCCGTAGGGCACCCGCGCCGTGTCGCCGAAATAGTAGATGGACTCGAAGGGCAGGCGCTCCATCAGGGCCCGCACCACGGTCAGGCCCCCCACGCCGGAATCGAAGACGCCGATGGGGCTGCGGGGATCGAGGTGAGGACTCATGGGGTGGGTGTCTGCCGGGAAAGCGCCCATTGTAAATGCTCCCGCACCAGGGCCGAGGAGTGATCGGCCCGGGCTTGGAGGGCGAAGCGAATGGCAGGGTCTGGCGGGGCGTTGCCCAGGGCCACGGCCAGGTTGCGCAGCCAGCGCGCATGGCCGATGCGGCGGATGGGAGAGCCTTCCAAGCGGGCCAGGAAGGTGGGCTCGTCCCAGGTGAACAGTTCCAGCAGGGTGGCCTGGTCCAGGCCATGGCGCGGCAGGAAATCCGGCAGGGGTTGGCCTTGTGCGAAGCGGTTCCAGGGGCAGGCCAGCTGGCAGTCGTCGCAACCGTAGACGCGGTTGCCCAGGAGGGGGCGCAGTTCCTCCGGGATGGGGCCGTCGTGCTCGATGGTGAGGTAGGAGATGCAGCGCCGGGCATCCAGCACGTGGGGAGCCAGGATGGCCCGGGTGGGACAGATGTCGATGCAGGCTTGGCAATGGCCGCAATGTTCGGTATGGGGGGGGTCCGACGGGAAGGGCAGGTCGGTGAACAGTTCTCCCAGGAAGAACCAGGAGCCCCGGCGCGTGAGCAGCAGGGTGTGCTTGCCTTCCCAGCCCAGGCGGGTGCGACGGGCAATCTCCACTTCCATCACCGGGGCGCTGTCCGAGAAGGCGCGGTACTGGAACGGGCCCAGGACCTCCGCCATGTGCTCCGCCAGTTTCTGCAGCCGTTGCCGCACCAGCTTGTGGTAGTCACGGCCCAGGGCATAGCGGGCCACGTAGGCCTGGGATGAACCGCCCAAAGTGGCCCAGGCGGCGTCCCCGCCCGGCAGGTAGTCCAGGCGCACGGTCAGGATGGAGCAGGTGCCCGGGACAAGTTCCTTGGGGCGGGCACGGGTTGCGCCATGGCGCGCCATATAATCCATGCTGCCGTGATAACCCGCACCCAGCCATTCCATGAGCCGTTGTTCCGCCCCTTCCAGTTCCGCCGAGGCGAAGGCCAGGTCCGCGAAGCCCAGTTCCGCGGCCCATTGCCGCAGGGCGGGCTTCATGTCTTCCAGTTGTTCCGGGGTGGCGGTGTGATGCATGACGGCGATGATAGCCTCCTCATGGATCTGGACGATGAGGCCGCTACCCTGGCGCTGGGCGCTCGCCTGGCCCAGGTCCTGCAAGCGGGGCTCTCCATCTGGCTGGTGGGAGACCTGGGGGCCGGCAAGACCACCCTGGCCCGGGGTGTGTTGCGCGGACTGGGGTTTGTGGGCAAGGTCAAAAGTCCGACCTATACTCTGGTTGAACTTTATACGCTGTCGCGATTTAATCTATATCACTTTGATTTGTATCGGATTGCAGACCCCGATGAATGGGAAGATTCAGGCTTTCGCGAGTACTTCAATCCGGCCAGCGTCTGCCTGGTGGAATGGCCGGAAAAGGCCCATGGGGTGTTGCCGGAACCAGACCTGCGGGTGCGGCTGGAATTTACGGATGGCGGCCGTTGCGCCCGGGTGGCTGGGCTAACGGCGGGAGGAAGGGAATGCGTCGCGCGATTATTGTCCTGATGGCGTTGTTGCAGGTGGGGTTGCTGCAGGCGGCCCATGCGGCCGGCGTGAAGGCCGTGCGGATCTGGCCTTCCCCCGAATACAGCCGGGTGGCGCTGGAATTCGATGCGGACGTGACTTACAAGTATTTCAGCCTGTCGGGGCCCAACCGGCTGGTGCTGGACCTGGAAGGGGTGGATACGGAGCCTATGCTGGCGGCCCTGACCGACAAGGTGGCCGCCCAGGATCAATATATCGCCAGCATCCGGGCGGCCCGCAACCGCCCCGGCGTGACCCGCGTGGTGGTGGAACTGAAGAGCGAGGTCCGGCCCCAGGTGTTCAGTCTCAAGCCCATGGGGGATTATGGCTACAGGCTGGTGATGGACCTGTATCCCGCCAAGCCGGACGCCTTCGAGCAACAGGTGGAGCGCGCCATTGCCAAGGCGGACGGCAACCGGCCGGCAGAGACGGCCGGTTCTGGCCAGGCCAAGGCAGGGGAGGGGGGCAAGGCCGCCGCGCCCAGCTACGTGCGCCTGATCACCGTCGCCATCGATCCCGGTCATGGTGGCGAGGACCCCGGCGCCATCGGCGCGAACGGTTCTCGCGAGAAGGACATCACCCTGTCCATCGCCCGCCGCCTCAAGGCCATGATCGACAAGCAGCCCAACATGCGGGCCTACCTGACCCGGGACGGGGACTATTTCATCCCCCTGCATGAGCGGGTGAGCAAGGCCCGCCGGGTCCAGGCCGACCTGTTCCTGTCGGTCCATGCCGACGCCTTCATCAAGCCCCATGCCCGCGGCTCCTCGGTGTTCGCCCTGTCGGAGAAGGGGGCCACCTCGGCGGCGGCCAAGTGGCTGGCAAAGCGGGAGAACGACGCGGACCTCATCGGCGGGGTCAATATCGACGTGAAGGATGTCTATCTCAAGCAGACCCTCATCGACCTCTCCCAGACGGCCCAGATCTCCGACAGCCTGAAGCTGGGCAAGGCGGTGCTGGACCAGCTGGGCGAGATCAACCAGCTGCACAAGCCCCATGTGGAGCAGGCGGGCTTCGCCGTGCTCAAGGCGCCGGACATTCCGTCCATCCTGGTGGAGACGGCCTTCATCTCCAATCCCGAGGAGGAAAAGCGCCTCGTCGATGAGGCCTATCAGGAGAAGATGGCCAGTGCCATCGTCGACGGCATCAGGCGCTATTTCGACAGGAACCCGCCCCTGGCCCGCAACAAGGTGGCGCAGACTTTCTGACCACCCGGTGGTGGCGTTGCCCCCCGGCCGGGCGGCCGCTTAACATCCACTTTCCCTTTTTCCCGAGCCCTCCGTGGACGTCCAGAACATTCCCGTAAACAGCATCAGCCGGGCCGCCTTCAAAGAGGGCGGCTTGCACAACGAAGGCGATCGCCTGCCGGTCATCGAGGTGCTGGCGGAGATCGCCAGCAGCATGAACACCGATGCCAACACGGAACAGATGCTCATGCGGTTCCTGGAGATCATGGTACGCATCTCCGGTGCCAAGGCGGGGGCGGTGCGGGTCCTCACGGCCGATGGCGCCCACCTGCGCATGGCTGGCGCCATCGGCCTGGCCCCTGCCCTGGTGGAGCGGGAACGATACGTACCGCTGGAGTGCGGCATCTGCGGCAAGGCCACCCTGACCCAGAGCGCCCAGTTCGAGGGCGTCATGGAAGTCTGCCAGAAGCAGGTGCGCCACCTTTACTACGCCCAGAACTGCCGCACGGTCTATGCCGTGCCCATGCGCCACAAGGGCAAGGTGATGGGGGTCTACAACCTGTTCATGGATAACCCGGAGCCCTTGCCGGAGGACATCCGCTACCTGTTCAACTCCATCAGCGAGCACTTGGGCATGGCCCTGGAGAACAGCCGCCTCACCCGGGAGAACATGCGCATCTCCCTGATCAACGAGCGCACCATGCTGGCCAACCAGATCCACGACTCCCTGGCCCAGACCCTGGCCTACGCCAAGATGCGCCTGTCCGTGTTGAGCGAGGCCATGCTGGACGGGGACGAGGCCAAGGCCAACCGCTACCTGGGGGACGTGGAAGAAGCGGTGGACATGGCCTACTCGGAACTACGCAACCTCATCACCCAGTTCCGCGACCGCATCGACCCCCGGGGCCTGGTGCCGGCCCTGCAGGAACTGGCCGAGAGCTTCAGCAAGAAGGCCAACGCCGACGTGGACTTCCTCAATGTGGCCCAGGACGTGGTGCTGACCCCGGAGGACGAGATTCAGGTCTACCACATCATCCAGGAGTCCCTGTACAACATCTGCAAGCACGCCCGGGCGCGGCACGTGGTGGTGACCCTGGACCTGAAGGACGACGAGTACGTGGTCAACGTGGCCGACGATGGCGTGGGGCTGCAACAGGACGCCACCTCCAACATGGGCAAGAGCTTCGGCCTCACCATCATGCGGGAGCGGGCCGCCAAGCTGAACGGGCGGCTGTCCATCGAAAGCAGGCCTGCGGGGGGCACCATTGTGCGCCTTACCTTCCCCTCCCGACACGCCCTGGAGGAGAAATCATGACCGCCGCCACCTTGGCCCGCATCGTCCTCGTGGACGACCACACCCTTTTTCGCAAGGGCCTGGCCGAGTTGCTGGAGCGGGAAGGCGTGGTCAGGGTGGCAGCCATCACCGGTAATCCGGCGGAAGTCCCGGACCTGTTGCGCCAGCACCGTCCCGATGTGCTCCTGCTGGACCTGAACCTGGGCGGCGCCGATGGCATCAACGTGATGCAGGAGTTGCGCAACGAGGGCTTCTCCCTGCCCGTGCTGATGTTGACGGTGAGCGAGGCGGAAGAAGACATGGCCCGCGCCCTGCGCAGCGGCGCCAACGGCTACCTGCTGAAGAGCATGGAGCCGGACGAGGTGGTGGATGCCATCGCCCGGGCCGCCCGTGGCGAGACCGTGGTGGCACCGGCCATGACGGCCAAGTTGGTGAAGCTGCTGGATTCCAAGGGCAGCAACCAGGTGCCCCTGCTGGAGACCCTGACCCAGCGGGAGCGGGAGATCCTCACCCACCTGGCGCGGGGCGAGAGCAACAAGGCCATCGCCCGCCAGCTGGACATCAGCTACGACACCGTGAAGCTGCACGTGCGCCACATCCTGGCCAAGCTCAACCTGTCCTCCAGGGTGGAGGCCGCGGTGTTCGCCGTGGAGCACAAGCTCACGCCGGGGCTGGACGGCCGGCGGAGCTGAAGCCCTTATTCGGGTGATCAGGCCCGCGTATTGCTCAGGTGGTCGTGGTAGCGGGCGCGGTAGAGCAGGCGACGGTGCTCGGGACGGTCAGTAAAGCCAGCGCGGGTGTGCAGCACGTTGTTGCACAGCAGGCCCATGCCGGGCTCCAGCCTCAGCGTGAAGGCCCCGAAGGGACTGCCGGCCAGGAGGGCTTCCAGGGCGGCCAGGGCGGCCTGGGTGGCGGCATCCTGTTTCCAGGCGATGCTCTTGGTGCGGGCCGTGTAGCGCAGGTGCAGCCGGCCGTCGTCCACCAGCAGCGCAGGCCCCACCTCGTCTCCCCTGGCCATCCCCATCTCGTCAACCCGGGCGGGAATGGTCATGGCGTCCTCCGCCATGAGGGCGCGGATGTGGTCGGGGTTGGCGTCCCGCAGGGCGATGTAGGCCAGTTCGTGGTCGTAGAGGTCGTTCTCGCCCCCCTCGTCCGCCTGGCGCACGCAGTGCAGTCCCATGGCGAAGATGCGCCGCTCCGGCGGGTTGTAGTAGCCGTCGGTATGCCAGCGGATGCGGTGGTGGGTGTAGGGGATGTAGTCCCCCCGCTTGCCCGGGTCCGCGCCCGGCTTGCGGGAGGCCTCGTCGCTGGTGTCCTCGTCCCGGGGGGTGAGGCTGGAGATGCCGTCTTCGTCCGAAAGCCAGTTGGCATCCAGGTGGGAGAGGCCGAATTGCCCGGCGATGAGCCGGGGGATGGACTTGTCTTCCCGCTCGCCGGCGGGGGTGGCGTAGATCACCATGTTGGTCTTGGCGATGCGCTGCCACAGGGCGGCGTACTCGGCGTCCGAGAGCGCTGCCGGGTCCTGCACCGGCACGATCAAGTCCTCGCCCCGCTGGGGGTAGTCGGCCAGCTTGGCCTGCCGCCATGCTGCGTAGCCATTGGTGTTGTCCGGGTGGAAGGGGCTGTCGCTTGGAATCACGTTGTTCACCTGAGGGCAGACATTGGGCAGTGTCCCATATCCCCCTATTCAGGGGTGATGGTCTTCGCCACCGAAAGGCCACAGTTGGTGAGCGTCCAGCAGCAGCCGCGCGACAGCCTCGTTGGCGCCGAGGCGGGCCTGCTCCACGGCGATGCGCGCCTCCAGGGCGTTGCGGTGGCCCAGCAGGGTCTCCGACAGGCCGAGCTCGCCCAATTCGTGCGCACGCTTGGCCAGCGATGCGTGGCGGTCCATGGCCTCCGCCGCCTCCTTCAGGCGTGCATAGCTGTCCACGTTGGAGACGGCGGCCTGCCAGTTGGCTGCGGCCTCCGCGGAAAGACGCAGCCGGGTGGCGGCCTCCATCTCGTGCAAAGATTCGGCCTGGGCCAGTTGCATGGCGGCCTTGGCGGCGCGCCCCTGGCCGGCAAGGGGAATGCTCAGGCTCACGCCCAAGATGCGGTCATCGCCCCGGTTCTCCGTGCCGTAGTGGACCCCCAGCATGGGGTCCGGAGTGCGGTCCTGCTCCGCCCGCTTGCCCATCAGGCGGGCCCTTTCCGTCGCCTTTCTCACGGCCAGCAATTCGTGGTTGTGTTCCAGCGTATGACCGATCCAGTCCGCCTCGCCGCCATCCGGCAGGAGGGGTTCGGCGGCCGTCGGCGCAGGCACGGGCAGGCCTGGGAAGCGCAGGCGCAATTCGGACAGTGCGGCCTGGGCGCGGGCCTCGGCCTGTCGGGCCTGGGAGCGTGCCTGGGCGA
>CAZREY010000007.1:1491-3520 GCA_964599015.1 uncultured Thiobacillus sp. | reverse complement strand
CCCCTCACGCGTTTCTGGACGATGAGTCCTTCCTGGGAGAGGGTATCCACCTGCTGCTTCCAGAGGACGGCTTCGCTTTGCGCACGCAAGGCCGCATACCACAGGCCCAGGAGTTGTCGGGCCGACTCATGGCGCGCGTCCCCGACCCTTTCCTCGGCTTCCTCCACCAAATGCATGCCGATCTGGTCGTCCAACCGGGCCTTGCCTGGCAGGCGAAGGCCACGCTGCAACGAGACTGACCATTCGTTCGAATCCGGTGCATCGGAGATGTTGCGGCGCTGGGCATTGAGGCCAAGGGTGTATTCGTATTCGCCCAAACGGAGCTGGTGCTGTTCCGCCTGGGCACCTCGCAATGAAGCTTCGGCGGCCCGCACCGTCGGCAGTCCGCTTAGGACATGCACGACCTTGTCCATCGGCGGCAAATCTGCCGGAGGCTGGGATTGTCCGGCGGCGGCACCGCCCCAGACCAGGGTCAAGGCAAGAACGAGGGTTTTAGTACGGGTCATGCCAGTCTCCCGAATTCCGCCACCGGGGTGAGCCAGTAGGCTACGTCCCGCTTGGAGAAGCATTGTTTGAGATGTTCCAGCAGCGCCTGGGCGTGTTCCGCCGCCATGACGATCTGCACTTCGCAGCGGTCGGCGCGGCCGCGCACCAGTTCCTGCGCGCTCAGTTTTTCCAGGTGGGTGCTGTAGCCCTCGGCGTTGAAGAGGGTGAAGCCGGCGGCCCAGTCCGGGTGGTCGAGCAGCTGCTCGACCAGTTCCGCCTCCAGATGCCGCGGCGCGGCGAGGGTGAGTAGGACCAGGCTCATGCGGGCTTGCCTCCCAGGATGAAGCGCCGGTACAGCACCGGCAGGAGAATCAGGGTCAGTGCCGTGGAGGTGAACAGGCCGCCCACCACGACGATCGCCAGGGGTTTCTGGATCTCGGAGCCGGGCCCGGTGGCCAGCAGCAGGGGGATGAGGCCGAAGGCGGTGATGCTGGCGGTCATCAGCACCGGGCGCAGGCGGCGCAGGGCGCCCTCGCGCACCACCTGGTCGGCGGGCATCCCTTGCGCGGCGAGCTGGTTGAAGTAGGTCACCAGTACCACGCCGTTGAGCACGGCGATGCCGAGCAGGGCGATGAAGCCCACCGAGGCGGGCACCGACAGGTATTCGCCGGTGAGGAACAGGGCAGCGATGCCGCCCACCATGGCGAAGGGCACGTTGGCCAGCACCAGGCCGGCCTGGTGCACCGACTTGAAGGTGGCGAACAGCAGGGCGAAGATCAGCGCCAGGGCCACGGGTACCACCACCGCGAGCCTGGCCGCGGCGCGCTGCTGGTTCTCGAACTGGCCGCCGTAGGTAACGCTGTAGCCCTCGGGCAGCTTGATCCCGCTTGCGATCTTGGCTTTGGCCTCGTCGACGAAGCCCACCAGGTCGCGGCCGGTGACGTTGCTCTGCACGGTGACGTAGCGCGCGGCATTCTCCCGCTTCACCGCCACGGGGCCATCCACCCGCACCAGCTTGGCGACTTCCCGGAGCGGGATGGCCAGGCCCGACGGCGAGGGGATGCGCAGGGCCTCGAAGAGGGCGGGCGACATGCGCACGTCCTCGCCGGCACGCAGCACCAGCGGCGTGCGTCGCACGCCTTCCTGCACCGTGCCCAGCGGCACGCCTTCCAGCTGCGCCTTGAGGAAGCCGGAGACATCGTCGATGGAGAGCCCGTAGCGGCCCACGGCAAGGCGGTCCACCTCGACGCGGAAGTACTGCACGCCGTCGTTCTTCTGGCTGAACACGTCCTGGGCGCCGGGGATTTTCTTCAGCAGGGTCTCCACTTGGTCGGCAAGGCGGTTGAGCTCGCCGATGTCCGGGCCGAAGAGCTTGATCGCCAGGTCGCCGCGGCTGCCGGTCAGCATCTCCGAGACGCGCATGTCGATGGGCTGGGTGAAGGCGTAGTTGATGCCGGGGAAATCCAGCATCACCTTGCGGATCTCTTCCATCAGCCATTCCTTGTCCGGCTTGCGCCATTCCTGCAAGGGCTTGAGGACCAGG
>CAZREY010000007.1:0-1481 GCA_964599015.1 uncultured Thiobacillus sp. | reverse complement strand
TCGGTCTCGTTCAGACCCATGGGATCCAGGCCCAGCTCGTCGGAACCGGCGCGCGCCACTACCCCGGTGATCTCGGGGATGCGCTTCATGATGGCGCGCTGCACCAGCTGGTCCTGGGCCAGGCTCTCCTCCAGGCTGATGGAGGGCAGTTTCTCCAGTTGCAGCAGCAGGTCGCCCTCGTCCAGGGTAGGCATGAAGGACTTGCCGATGAAGGGGTAGAGCGCCACCGCCACGCCCAACAATGCCAGGGCGGCGATGATCACGGTCTTTGCGCGCTGCAGGGCGAAGTCCAGCACGGGCGCGTAGAGGCGCAGCGCCAGGCGTACCAGCCAAGGCTCGCCATGCGCTCCCTCCTTGATGAGCCAGGAGGAGAGCACCGGCACCACGGTGAGCGAGAGGATCAGGGCCGCACCCAGGGCGAACACGATGGTCAGGGCCACGGGGATGAACAGCTTGCCCTCCAGGCCCTCCAGGGTGAGCAGGGGCAGGAACACGATCATGATGATCAGCACCCCCGCCGCGGTAGGCGTCGCCACCTCGCGCACGGCGCGAAACACGCGGTGCAGCTTGGGCTGCCGGCTCTGTTCGTGGGCCAGGTGGGTGACCACGTTCTCCACCACCACCACGGCGCCATCCACCAGCATGCCGATGGCAATGGCCAGGCCGCCCAGACTCATGAGGTTGGCCGAGAGACCGAAGCGGCCCATGAGCAGGAAGGTGGCCAGCGCTGCCAGGGGCAGGGTCAGGGCCACGGTGAGGGCGGCGCGCACGTTGCCGAGAAACAGGAAGAGCAGCACCAGCACCAGGACGATGGCTTCCAGGAGGGCCTTGGAGACAGTGTGGATGGCGCGCTCCACCAGGGCGGAACGGTCATAGAAAGGCTTCACCTTCACGCCCTTGGGCAGGGTGGGGGCGATCTCCGCCAGCTTCGCCTTCACCGAGGCCACCACCTTCTGCGCGTTGGCGCCTTTCAGGCCCAGCACCAAGCCTTCCACCGCCTCGTCGTGGCCATTCTGGGTGACACCGCCATAGCGGGTCAGGCTGCCCAGGCGCACCCGGGCTATCTCGGAGATGCGCACCGGCACGCCGTTGACATTCTTCACGACGATGCTGGCCAGGTCCTCCAAGGTCTTCACCGAGCCTTCGATGCGCACCAGCCAGACCTCCTCGCCTTCGGTGAGACGGCCGGCGCCATCGTTGCGGTTATTGGCCTGGATCGCCTCGCGCAGCTCCATGAGGGTGACGCCGCGCGCGCTCATGGCGGCGTTGTCCGGCACCACCTCGAAGGTCCTCACCAGGCCGCCCAGGGCGTTTACGTCGGCGACGCCGGGCAGCGTGCGCAGCTGCGGGCGGATCACCCAGTCGAGCAGTGAGCGCCGCTCCGCGAGGGACAGGCCTTCCCCCTCGACGGTGAACATGAAGATCTCCGAGAGCGGCGTGGTGATGGGCGAGAGCCCCCCGCTCACGCCCTCGGGCAGATC
>CAZREY010000006.1:21424-22607 GCA_964599015.1 uncultured Thiobacillus sp. | reverse complement strand
CTCGATGTGGCGCGGGTTGCCCAGGAACTTCTCCATGTACACCACGGGGTTGTTGAAGGCCGAGGCGGCCTCCGCCTGGGTCATCTGCACGGACTGGATGAGGTGGGCCTCGGTGTGCACCACCCGCATGCCGCGCCCGCCGCCGCCGCCGGCGGCCTTGATGATGATGGGGTAGCCGATGTCCTGGGCCAGACGCAGCCATTCGTCCTGGTCGTCGTTCAGGGCGCCGTCGGAACCGGGCACGCAGGGCACGTTGGAGGCCTTCATGGCATCCTTGGCGGATACCTTGTCGCCCATGAGGCGGATGGTGTCCGGCCGGGGGCCGATGAACACGAAGCCGGAGTTCTCCACCCGCTCGGCGAAGTCGGCGTTCTCGGACAGGAAGCCGTAGCCGGGATGGATGGCCTCCGCGTCGGTCACCTCGGCGGCGGCGATGATGGAAGGCACATGCAGATAGCTCTTGATGGAGGGGGCCGGTCCGATGCACACGGACTCGTCCGCCAGGCGCACGTACTTGGCCTCGGCGTCCGCCTCGGAATAGACCGCCACGGTCTTGATGCCCATCTCCCGGCAGGCACGCTGAATGCGGAGGGCGATCTCCCCGCGGTTGGCAATCAGTACTTTTTCAAACATGGATGACTCCGTGAGGAGTTAGGCATGAGGGATGAGAAGCGGCTCGCCCAAGGCGCCCGTCTGTCCTCCCTCACCGCATTAACCGACGATGAACAGCGGCTCGCCGTATTCCACCGGCTGGCCGTTCTCGATGAGGATGGCCTTCACCACGCCGGCCACGTCGGACTCGATCTCGTTCATGAGCTTCATGGCCTCGATGATGCACAGGGTGTCGCCCACCTTGACGCTCTGGCCCACTTCCACGAAGGCCTTGGCATTGGGCGAAGGGGAACGGTAGAAAGTGCCCACCATGGGGGACTTGACGGCATTGCCCTCGGCCTGGGGCGGCTCGGCGGCCTCGGTGGCGGCCGCGGGCGCCGGGGCGGCGGGCGCGGCCATGGCCGGCGCCATCATCTGGGGCATGGCGGCATAGACCGTCTGGTTGCCGGGCATGATGCTGGTGATGCGGACTTTCTCCTCGCCCTCGGTGATCTCCAGCTCGGCGATGCCCGAGTCCTGCACCAGGTCGATGAGTTTCTTCAGCTTGCGCAAATCCATTTGGATCAATCCT